>NZ_JAILPX010000025.1 GCF_024699275.1 Selenomonas sp. | reverse complement strand
AGCGGCTTTTGCAAGGGGAGGAAATCAATCCGTTGGAATTCCTTCAGCAGGCCAGCTTGATGGATTTGCGCCCCATGGTGCAGCCCCAGAAACTTCGCTACAGTCAGCGAACTACACCGGATCCGATGGTCAACCTGATGCAGGCAAGTGTCTTGCTGGCTGAGCGGGTGAAGGAACAGCAGATATTGGCAAAAAAAATATTGGTCACGACGGTCGTACCGTATCAAGGGAATTGGGTAGAATTCGCTATGTGTCTGCAACTAGCAGCAAAACAGGAGTATCCGTGGCAGCAAATACTTATTCCTTGCATAAAAGCAGCAGACAACGAGATGCTGATGAAACTCAAGGAGCTTTGTGAAACTAACCTGCCGAGACAGACCGCGTGGCAAATCATCACGGATTCGCAAACCGGGGATGTATTTACACAGCTTTCAGCAATTGCCAAGGGCGATTTTATCCATTGGCAGTTGCCAGGGATAGAAATGACGGATAATTTCATCACACGTATGGTGGCAGGTATTGCGGAGCAGAATATCCCCATCAGCTTGCTGGTATCGGATGGGCCAGAGGATTATTGCAATGAGTTTTCGTATATCACGATTCATCCGCAAGACAATACGCAGGTTATGCATTGTGAGGATTTTTGGCAGCGGCTGCTCGAAATCGGCAAATATCCAGCTGGTGGCTTGACTGGTACCTTGATGGTCAGGCATTTGCTGGATGCGTGTGATTGGCTGCGGCAGGCGTTTTTACAGCCGGAGGGGTATTTGCTACCGTTCACGGCCTGGAACTTGTTGCTGGCTGCTGGCGAATCGCAACTGACAGGTGTGATATCGGAGTGTTATGCCTGGCCGCATGTAAAAGACTTGCCGTTAGAAAAGCTCGTTATGCATCAGCTGGAGTGGTATGAACTGCTGCAGAGAGCCCAAAATGATTGGCCAGCGCAGGAGTGGCAGGCGATTGTCAATCTCTATTGCCGGAATGGTGAGCGTTTGCTGTCACGGGCTCTTGCCGAGGGCGTAGATACTGCAGCACCGCTCTGGCAGCATTATCAGCAAACGCTGCTGCAGATCTTATGATGAAGGGAGGTTATGATGGTTAACATATCTGTAATTGTGCCGATTTATAACAAGGTTCAATATCTGCAGCGGGCAATTGACAGCATATTGGCACAGACTATGCAGAATTTGGAAATCTTGCTCATTGATGATTGCTCTACCGATGGCAGCTATGAATTGTGCCAGTCCTTGTACGGAAAGCAAGAGCGGGTGCATTTATGGCAAAATGCGGAAAACATGGGCGCTAGTGCTACGCGCAATGCTGGTATTGAAGCAGCGTGTGGCCGGTTTATCGCTTTTGTTGATGCCGATGATGTACTTCACCCCGATTATTTGAAGCGGATGTATCAAATGGCATTGCGGGAAAATGCCGATATCGTAGCGGAGGGCAGCGGAGAAACCACGGAGCCTTTAGGACTGGAGATCCCATTGGCCCAGCGTGCCGAATATGTCTGGCAAGGTAAGTATAGGACAGCCTGTTATCAGAAGTTGTTTTCACGTGAGTTGATTTTACGTAGCAATATCCGGTTTCAGCCCATCGTATTCCTGGAGGATGTGTTGTTTTCTATTGAAGCGCTATTGGCAGCGAAACGGTTTGCTTTACTGTCGGATACGCTGTATGAAATCATTGAGACCCCAGAATCCATCACGCGTGGGGATTTGTTGGCGAAAGCTCCACAATATATGGATTCCGTGGTAAAAGCTATCCGTTTTCTGTCTGATTATATGGAGTCCATTCCTGATTTAGCAGCAGATAAGGGAAGTAAACAGATATTATTCGTATTTATCATGCAGTTATCGTTGTTGTCGCATTTTTATGATTTAACCAAACAGCATTCCCTGGAGGCGATCAATGAACAGATACGGCCGGTTATGGAAAAAGAATTTGGTGAGAACTATCAATATGTGACGTTGCTGCTGGACTGGTGTATGAATAAAAACAGGAAGGAGCAAGAATAATGGAGATGTTTCCGTATCCCATCCAGTATTTCCCTTGCCGCAAATATTCGGAAAAGCAGCAGGAATTGATGGAAGAAAACAATCGTATATTTTTTAATGAAATGCATGTTCATATGGGAGCTGTAGCTGGCGATACGGGCATTGACGGGCTGAAGCTGGATTTCCGCAATGGGCTTCGTTTGCAGGTCCCCGCAGGGGATTATCATGTGCGGATAGCAGATGCCGAAACTGGCACGGTGTATTTTGATGAAGATGCAGCTGAAGTTATCCTGGTATCGGAGGAAAAATATTATATCCCGTGGTTTATAGAGGTCTTTAACGCGGGGCAGAAGGTGTTTGAGCATTGCTTTGATCCGACAGGGCAGCGTATCCATATCGGCGTTGTCAGTACAGCTATGGGTGACACGATTGCCTTCTTGCCTGCGGCTGTTATGTTTGCCAAGCAGCATCAAGCGAAAATCTCGATTGATGTCCGTGAAAAGTGGCGGGAGTTTATCCAGTGTGCCTATCCGGAGATTGAGCAATGCGAGAAAATTCCCGAGGATACTTATGCGGTTTTCTGGCTGGTAATCGGTTTTGATGATCCGCATTTTATCCCGACGGATGGACGGCGGATTCCGATGCGGGCATCGGCGCAGTATATTCTCGGACAGGATTGTATCGCACCGCGTATTCCCTGGAAACCGCGTAAACTGCGGACAATAGCAGAACCTTATGTGTGCATTGGCGTGCAGGCTTCGGGCGTAGCTAAGACCTGGCAGTGGCCAAAAGGCTGGGACGAAATCGTGGCGTATCTGAAACAACTCGGCTATCGGGTGCTGTGCATTGATCGCGACAGGGTCGTAAGTGACCAAGGCATCACTGTAAAGATGCCAGCGGGCGCCGAGGACTTTACGGGCAATATTCCGCTGGCTGAGCGTGCTGACATGCTGGCGCATGCCGATTTTTTCATCGGTCTCGGCAGTGGACTTTCGTGGCTGGCCTGGATGGCGGGGTGTCCTGTTATCATGCTGGCGGGATTTTCGGCAGTTTGGTATGAATTCCCGGAGGTCTATCGCGTTATGAATCCAAGGGCTTGCAATGGCTGCTTTAACGATGATACGGTTCATTTCCTGCGAAAGATCTGTCCGCGGCATAAGAAGGACAGCCCGTATTATCTGGAGTGCCAGCGTCAGATTGCTCCGGTAATGGTGAAAAAAGCTATCGATCGTTGCCGGCAGGAGCATAAGAAGGAGTGGCTGCGATGAGAGAACATGCTTTGTCTTTAGCTGGAAAACAGCTGGTACAATTGGCCATGGATGTGCATCAGCTTCCCGTCGCGAAGCTCAAAGCGCTGATGGAGCCGGCTTTTGAGCAGGCAGGTCTGCGCAAACAGCAGGCTGGGGCAGTGAAGTCAATATTGGTGTTGTTATTCGATGCGGTAGGCGATACGGTGCTAACGACAGGCTTTATGCGGGAGCTGCGACGCGCTTATCCCAAGGCGTATATTGCCGTGCTGGTACGGCCAAGTGTTGCGGAGCTTTGGGAATTCTGTCCGTATATCAATGAACGTATTTTGTATGATGAGCGCCGCTTTCAAGAGAATCAGCGGAAAGCTTGGCAGGAGCTAGTGGCACTTGCAGAGGAACATCTTTGGCCAAAGCAGTTCGATTTATGTATCTCAAAGCTTTGGGGCTGGGCACAGCTGCGCAATGAAATCCGCTTGGTGGAATACTTAAGCGGCGCGAAAGAACGCGTAGATTTCAGCAATACAGTGTTCAATGTCTATGGAAATTTCGAGGCTAAGCCTGACTTTGCTGAGGAATTGCTGACGAAACCGCTGGTCAGTCCGCCGGAATATCTGCATGAGGCGGAGCGCATCTTTTATGTGCTGGAAGCTCTGGGTCATAAGCCTATCGATACCAGTATGGAGCTTTGGTACGGAGCGGCGGACAGCCGGCAGGCTAGAGCGCTGCTGGGCTGGGAGCAGGCGGCAGATTCTATTTTTATTGCCGTAGGTCTCGGGGCGGGAACGCCAAACCGCAAATATCCGCCGGAGCTATTGGCACGTGCGTTAAAGGAAATCCAAGGGCGTTATCCTATGTTGCGTTTGGTACTGATTGGCGGGCCAGCGGAACAGCAGGCGGCCGCGCAGCTGGAAAAAGCCTTGCCGCGGGGGACAATAGTGAATCTGGCGGGCAGGACAAGCCTGCGCGAAACGGGCGCGGTGCTCGATTTGTGTGCCATGTATGTCGGCAATGACACGGGGACACTGCATATGGCAGCGGCGCTGCAGAAGCCGGTGCTGGCTTTTTTCCGTGATCCATTGGATAAGGAGGATTTCCTGCCAGGGGTATTCAGCGGTTTTCATCGCTTTGCGCCTTGGCAGGTGCCTTATATTGCGTTGCGACCGGATCATGCAATCGGTGCTTGCAAGGAAGAAATTATCTATGGTGGCTGTTGTGGTAAGGCCGCGCACTGCATTGCCACCATCTCACCGGAAGAAGTCGTGAAGGCATTTATCATGTTGGTCGCTAATTGTTAAGGATGGAGAAGAATGAAACCGATCGTTTTTTTCAGTGCTGCGCAAAATGAAATAAATGAATACCATCAGGCGCTGTTAGTCCGGCTTATGGAAAAGGCCGGCGAAGTCAAAGGGGAGACAGGCATCCCCGGGCTTAAGATTGACTTTAATTTTGGACTGCGTCTTGAAGTACCGGCCGGGGATTTTGCCGTCCGTGTAAGCGACAGCGAAAGCGGCCAGGTGTATTTTGAGGGAGAGGGCAGCAATCAGTTGCTGGCTTCCATGGAAAAATATTATATTCCCTGGCAGGTAGAAGTCTATCAAAGTGGCAGCATGGTGTTTGCGCATCGCCTGGATGTCACGGAGCAAACCGTATACTTCTATCTCGGCAATGCTTTGGGCGATATGCTGGCGGTTATGCCTTACGTCTTGGCCTTTCAAGAAAAATATCATTGCCGGGTTGTTTGCGAGCGGCAGGAAAATTTCGCGCCGCTGTTTGACGTCTGTTGGCCGCAATTTCCCATGGTGGAGAAACTGCCAGAAGATGCCTATGCGGCCTTTGTGCTGGGCATCTTCCAGGATGCCCCCATTTTATCGCCAACGGATGCGCGTTCGGTGCCGCTTACGCAGCTCGGGGGTGTCCTGTTGCATTTGCCCGTAGTGCCGCGGTCGTTGCAGCTTACGGTGAAGGAACGATATTCGCTGCCGGAAGAGCCTTATGTATGTATTGCTACCCAGGCCTCGGGAGTCAATAAGTGCTGGCACTATCCGCAAGGCTGGGAAATCATTACTAAGCGGTTGAAGCAGGCTGGTTATCGCGTGCTTTGCATAGATGGCGATCGGGAACTGCGACAGGGAAATTATCGTGTGGGGATACCCCAA
>NZ_JAILPX010000018.1 GCF_024699275.1 Selenomonas sp. | reverse complement strand
GTAACACCAACGCCCTTGGCTATCTCTTTTCTCGTAGTTCCTTTGCTCCTTCTGATTTCCGGAAGTCTACGTGTAAAAAAATTGGTTAATATTTTATTGACCATAAATGCTCCTCTTATTTTAATTCAAAGGGCGTACCTTCATAATTCATGATGCTCACGCTCTCTTCAACCACAGCAGCGCATAGCTCTCTTAGACGATTCTGTGCATTGAACAGGTCTTCGTTTGTAGCCGCCTTATCAATGGCCTCTATATCCCGCTTAGCGCTTTCAGCCAGGTAAATCACCTTACCGATTTTTTCTCTGCTGGTTGCCAGTGCTACAAGCGGGCGTTCCGAGTTTTCCCCCAACATATTCGCCAGTGGACGGAATATATCTTCTGGCAGCACATTTGCAAACTCGTTGACCTTAATTTTGTTGACCTTCAGTGATGCCCTGCAAAACTCATCCTGCTCTACAAATCTGGGCTTATTCCAATCATTCAATGCCCTGACCACACGCTTTGTCTGCTTTTTTATTCCTGCCAAGTCCATCCCTCCATATCGTGAGCTTTTGCAGGAAATCTATTCCTGCACTGGCAGCCCAAATTCCTGCCTTAATGCCAGGTATCGTGCCTGTTCCTTGTCTTTGACCGGCTTTGCTAAATCGTTGAAGGTGTGGTGCATGACATCTGCATCCTTCAGCACTTCATCCATTGGCTCATCCTTCACCAATTTATCATCATGATGGTATATAGCTGAGCATATAATGTCTATTTCCCCAGGCTTGGCCAAGGCATTTCTCAGCAGAATTTCCCTCGCCATATCTGCCCCTCTATGCGCATGGTCATCATAAGTTCCACTGACATAGGCCGCGATATCATGCAACATGGCTGCCATGCTGGCAAGTTCCGAATTCTCACCACGCTTTTCCGCTATCACTGTGGCCGCAAGGGAAACACCATAAAGATGTGCATAGGCGCTTTCCAGCTTTTCCGCATCCGTTATGCTTTCGCGCAGTTTGTCGCCAACTACTTTTCTAAGGTCTTTTATTCTACTCATTATGCCCTCCCTAGGATGATTCATCAACACTCAATATCCTTACACGCCTCGATGCCTTTCGTATAATAGCGTTTAACTTTCTTCTCAACCCATCTTATTGTTTGATTTTACGATGCCTGCCTTTGCCATCTCATCGGCATTCTTGAAACCATGCGCCTTCGCATGATCCTGGGTAATCATATTTCCCCATACACCACAGATAGAACAGATTCCACTGCTCCAGCGGGACGGTGCTTTTTTTCTTGTCCAATCTATTTTTTCAGGTCTCGTTTCCATACTTCAACCCCCTATACATTACAAACCATTACAGGAAAAATTCAGTCCATTGCTTTATCCACATTACATGGTTATTTTTTGGGCCGCCTCAGTCTACTGCATCCAGCGGTCTTCGGCAAGAGAAGCTGACGCCGCTTCTACGAAGCGCTCCTGCCTGCGGCCGCTGTCTGCAGTTTAGCCTTCGCGTCAAAAAAATAAATTGCTGACCGGGGGCATGAGGCTCCCACGAAAGGAGTAGTTCAAATGACTGAGGAAAACAACAACAAAATGATGGTTTACGCCGTTGAGCTTACCAAGGGCGAAGGTGGTGCCCTCCGCACATGCGGTGTACGCTACGTATCCAAGGACAATTTTTTACACGAGGCCTACGACATCATCAAATGCAGGCTTGTAGACTGCCGATGCTTTGAATACAAAGGCACCGAATATGATGTATGGTTCGACGAGGAATTTTTATTAAAAGATGAACCTATTTACCCCACCCTCATCCTCGGTGATCTGAAGCCTGATGCCTTCGACCTCATCTGCGACAACTTTATCATCGCCAAATGCGGTGAGGAAGGCGAAACCATAGGCATAACAAAAGAAGAAGCCAATGACCTGGCCGCTTTCCTGCGGGAAAACGCCATAAAAATCTGGCAGGCAAATGCCAAAGGTCTGTTTGGTGGCCCAATATCGGCCTGACGATAATTCCATCGTGGCAAAGATGCCCGGCCTGCCAGCCGGCATCTTTTGCCACTCTTACATTACAAAACCATTACCTAAGCATTACATAGGGACATTTCATCTATTCTGTCGCTGTTTTAATGCGTCCACAATGGTAAGTTCTTCTTCCGTCACTATCTTGCCATAAGCATTCAGCGTCCCAAGCTGTATGTTCTTCCTATCCCCATGATAATCACTGCCGCCGCTAACAAGCAGATTATACTTTTGGGCTGTGGCCAGCAACTTTTCAACCTGTTCCTGGTCAAAGGCTGAATAATAGCACTCCAGCCCCTGCAAACCTGCATCCATAAGGATATGCAGCTGTTTGTTGAATTCTTCGTCATCCATGTCACGTTTACCATAACCGCCATAGGGATGTGCCCATACCGGAAT
>NZ_JAILPX010000007.1 GCF_024699275.1 Selenomonas sp. | reverse complement strand
GGCCTGCACGGGGTATAAAAAGGCGGCTCCAAGATTTAAGGATGGGGAAATACGGCAGTCGGGTTCTACCTGGCTGATTACAGTCGAAGGCATGATACGAGTCTTTGGCCCAGAGCCGAAATAAGTTGATTACTATATAGGAAAGTTTTATAATAAAAATATATCAAAAAGCATTTGAAGGCTTTTATACGGCGGGGATCGTTGACTACCTGTGCACGGGTACGAGATTCCTGCCTAATTTATTTTGCGCAAAAACGGTTGTCCATTCCAACAGTTTATCTGGATTGGGATGTTTTGCTTTGTCGCTGGAACCTATGCGCCCATGCTCCCAGTTGCAATATGTCTTATTGGATACGCAAAAAAACGCTGCCGCATCGACAAGCGACATGAGCCGATAGAGTCGGCCCTTTCACAGTTAACCGGGAATAGTGCTATATCGCGTGGTGTGACCGACTACGAACAGGCGCTTTAAGATTTTTGACGACATTTTGACGACAAAAATTACTGAAAGGTGTTTTGGACATTAAATGTCTGTCGGCATTAAGCCCCTAAAATCAAGGCTTATGGCTTGTATTAAAACTGCATATTTATATATGTAGAAAATTCATGCACTTCATGGTCAAAGCCTTGGCATCGTCATTTTTATGCTGACAGAGGTATTCCAGGGTGCAGACATATAAGAAGGCAGTGATGGGCACGAAGCGGTGTCCCTTGTGAAAATTTCCCCAGAGCAGCAGCTTCTGGTAGATTTTTTCCACATCCTCCAGGGTAAGACCGTATTTTTTGACAATGCGGCGCAATTTGTAGTCCTGCTGGCAGTAAGCATAGATGTCTGTCAGCAGGTCTTTGTTTTGCAGGTCATTCCGGTATTGTTTAATCAAGCGGCTGTTGACATTGGATCGCTTTAGGGAATGGCGCATTTCCCAGAGGAAAACAAGCGATAGGGCCGTTATCAGCAGAATAAAAACGTAATTCATGGTTAACACCTCACTAATTTCTTTCTATGCTAGTTTAGCATAGTTTATGGGAAAAAACGAGGATTTGACATATCGAAAGAAAATTGTTATGATTACTGACATATCGTTTTCTGTGGGAGGAAAACGAGTTGGGATGCAAATATAATTTTCTGTAAAGTTTGGGATTAGAAGGAGAGTTTTATTTATGAAAAATCTTGAATGGTGTGACCTGGCCGAACGTTTCTACGCGTTTAAGACGGTGGCAGACCGTCTGGGCTTCTACGTGCCGGAGACGGACGGTATGGAAAGCAGTCTTTACGAATGCCGTCCGTTCGTAGCTGATGCGGAAGTAGCGGGTAAGATTCGTACCATGAACGAAGGCAAGGCTCCGCATTTCGACTTCAGCGATCTGGTGGAGGCACAGACGCCGGCTTATGATGACAACGACGAGCTGGCTCACGCTTAATTCATAATCGTTCAGCTTCACTATGGATAAGGGACGCAATGTGTGGTATAATTCATACGTTGCGTCCTTTTTTCATGAAATAGGGCGGCAGATTACTGCGGGCAGGATAATTTGCCCATGATATATAGGCGGTGTTTCTCATTAGTAAGCAGGAAGTAGCAACTGAAAGTAAATCCAGCAAGGGGGAGTCTTTCCTCAAGGGAACCTTTATCCTGACGGTGGCCGGTTTTGTGGTAAAGGTCATTGGTTCTTTGAACTGGATTTTTGTTTCCCGTATTTTGGGGGGCGAAGGTATCGGCCTTTACCAGATGGCCTTTCCAATTTATTTCTTTGCCATGACGGTATCCCAGGCCGGGGTGCCGGTGGCCATCTCCATCATTACGGCTGAGCGGGTGGCCCTCAAGGATATCTATGGGGCCAAGCGGGTCTTTCATATCTCCATGGCCCTGATGCTGGTGACGGGCTTGTTCTTTTCCTTTATGACCTACTTTGCGGCGGACTGGCTCATCGATTGGCAGTTCGTCCGGGATGCCCGGGCGTATAAATCCATTGTGGTGCTGGCACCAACGGTGTTCTTCGTGACGCTTTTGGCCAGTTCCCGCGGGTATCTCCAGGGGTGGCAGCGCATGACGCCAACGGCTGTTTCCCAGATTGTGGAGCAGATTTTCCGGGTGATCACCATGATTTTGCTGGCGGAACTGCTCCTGCCCTGGGGCCTTGACTATGCATCTGCCGGTGCTTCCTTAGGTGCTCTGGCGGGAGCCGTTACCGGTCTGATGGTACTGGTCTATTTTCATTGGAAACTGGACAAGGATATCGAACGGGATTATGGTCAGGACTTGAAACCGCTGCCCGGAACGGAAGCGGAGCCGGCCTGGAGCATCATCAAGCGCATTTTCAAGCTGTCCCTGCCGGTATCGGCGGCCAGCATCATGCTGCCAGTGGTGTCCAACCTGGACCTCATGATTGTGCCCCAGCGTTTGGAAGTGGCAGGCTACAGCGTCAATGAAGCTACCGAGCTATTCGGGTATCTGACCGGTATGGCGGTGCCTTTGGTCAACCTGTCCTGCATCATCACCGCTTCCATGGCCATGAGCATTGTGCCGGCCATTTCCGAAGCCCGGGCGCTGCAGGATATGAAGCGGGTTTTCAATCAGACGGCGGCTTCGGTGCGCATTTCCAACTTTGTGTGTTTTCCGGCCTTTGTCATTGTCTTTGTGCTGGCTACGCCGATTTCTTCGTTGATTTATAATGCACCGGGGGCCGGCCCCGCCGTAATGATTTCGGCGGTGAGCATCATTCTGCTGGGCCTGCATCAGGTATCCACCGGCATCCTGCAGGGGCTGGGTCATCCCACCATTCCCATGGTGAATATGATTCTGGCCGCTGTGGCCAAGGTCGTATTGAACTGGCAGCTCACGGCTATTCCCTGGCTGGGCATCATGGGTGCGGCCTGGGCGACAGCTGCGGATATGGGGGTTGCCGCCATTATCAATCTGATTTTTATCTATAAGTTTATCGGCTATCGCATGGAAATTCCCCAACTCTTCAAGACCATTGTGGCGGCAGCCATCATGGCCGTGGCGGTGTATTTCTTCTACGATTTCACCATGGCCTGGTGGCAGGTTGGCGCTGTTTCCACCTTTGGCGCCGTATTCTTTGGCTGTGCCGTTTACATTGCGGTCATGCTGATTATCGGCGGTCTCAAGGAGGACGATTTGCAGCGCATGCCCATGATTGGTCGGGTGGGCATCAAATTCCTGCGCAAAATTGGCGTGTTCAAAGAAGAGGCGAAACAGGAGGCGTAATCATTGCAAAAGCTGGTGCTGTTCTATAACCCGGTGTCGGGCCATGCGGCTTTCAAGAATAAGCTGGATTGGATTATTGAAGCCTTTCAGCGGCGGGGCATCCTGCTGCTGCTTTATCGCACGAAAAAAGCGGGCAATGAGGATTTCGTGGACTTCCTGCGGGAGGTAAAGCCGGAGGGGGTGCTGGCCGCAGGCGGCGATGGCACCGTCCATGAATGCGTCAACCTGCTGGTGAAGAATCAGCTGGATTTACCCCTGGGGATTATCGGCAGTGGCACGTCCAATGACTTTGCCACCTACCTGAAAATTAACGAGGACATGGAAGCCTATTTCGATAAGATTGCCGCCGGCTCCTGCCGCCGGGTGGATGTGGGCAGAATGGGGGATAAGTACTTCATCAATGTGGCCAGTGCAGGTATGATGACCTCCATTGCCCATGAGGTTGACCGGCGCCTGAAGAATGCCCTGGGCAAGATGGCTTACTACCTCAAGGGAATTGGCGAGATTCCCAAGTTCAGGGCTGTGCCTTTAACCATCGTGGCCGATGGGGAAAAACATGAACTGGAGGCCTTTTTGTTTGTGGTCATCAACAGCGGTGTAGTGGGCAGCATGAAGAACGTGGCTTCCGGCCTGGCCGTGGATGATGGCAAGCTGGATCTGCTGGCCATTCGGAAATGCGGTGTACATAAGCTGATGACCCTTACGGCTGATTTGGTGGCTGGGCATCCCGTGTCGGAAAAGGAATGTGTTCTGCATTTGCAGGCGCAAAAGTTCTATATTGAAGCCCAGGCCGCCATGCAAAGTGATTTGGATGGTGAAGTGGGTCCCTTATTGCCGCTGACCATAGAAACCCTTCCCCGGGCCATTGCGATTTATTGTTAGGATTGCGGGAAAACGCGATTAACTACTAGCGGAACGGCTTAAAATAGTGTACAATAAGAAAGGTGCGATTTTTCGCGAATTTTATAGGGTGGAGGGAAACAATCCATGAAAAAAATTGTTCAGATGTTACTCGTTGTCTGCATGGTGGTATTGAGTACGCAGGTTGCTTTTGCCAATTATGACAGCGTAACGGTTCAGGAAGGTGCAGACCTTTCGACGGTAAAGCGCATTGCTGTGGCAGCACCGCTGTATACGCCGGTTGACGAGAAGGCTCCCAACAAGGAAATGCTGACGCAGATTGTGTCGGATGCCAGCCGGGTATCTCGGGACTATGTCATTTCCTATGATGCAGTGGCCGAAGGGATTAGAACGGCCATCAATGTGGACATCAAGGCCCTGGATCGCCGCCAGGCTGCCAAGATTTACAAGGAAAACGTTGCCAACTATGCCGATGCCTATGTGGTATTGACGGTGGCCAATAACAGCCGCACGACCTTCTTTTTTGATGTGTTCAAGGCAGGCACCAATGAGCTGCTTTACACGTATGAGATTCGTGCCAACAAGAGCGAAGGCGATACGGTAAATACCTATAACAACCTCAGCGAACAGTTCTATAAGAATTTTGACCGTTCCGTTGATGCACAGCTGAAAGGCAACAGCAAAAAGAAATAAAAAGTAGGAGACAGGCTCCCCATGATGGGAGTTCTGTCTCCTTTTTCTTATGCTGAGGTTTCTTTATTCCGTTGGCTTGGCAAGATACAGCGGTTTTATTTTGGCTGATTCAGCAGTGTTTTTATCAATATAGCCGGAACGCACCATGGCATCGATGACGATGAATTGCCGCTTCTTGGCCAGCATGAAGTCCACATAGGGAGAATAGAGGGAAGGGGCATTGGGGGTGCCGGCCAGCATGGCGGCCTCTGGTAATTGCAAGTCCTGTGGTTTTTTATCGAAGTAGCCTTTGGCAGCCGGGCCGATGCCATAGTAATTGGAACCATAGTAGATGGTGTTGAGGTAGAGTTCCAGGATTTCGTCCTTGCTGTAATTGGCCTCCATGTCCAAGGCCAGCAACAGTTCTTCGGCCTTACGGCCAAAGGATTGTTCGTGGGAGAGGAAGAGGTTCTTGACCAGCTGCTGGGTGATGGTGCTGGCGCCTTCGGTGACCTCGCCGTATTGGAGATTGACCAGAGTGGCCCGCATGATGCCCTGAAGGTCAAAACCGCAATGGCTGTAGAAGCGGTTGTCCTCCACAGCGATGATGGCGTTTTGCATATCCGCAGGGATATCCCGGAGTTTTACATAATGTTCCTGATCAATCCGGGCATCGACGGCCCGCTTGAGGAAAATCAGCCGGCTGAGCCGGTCGACGGTGGAGATTTCCTGAACCGTATCCCTTTGCTGGTTGGCGGGCAGAACGGCCTCCAGCTTGGGCAGGAAATCCCCCACGTGCTGCCAGGTACGGGGCGAGAAGAAGGAGGTGCCACCGGACAGAAAGAAGGCCACAAAGAAGACCAGGAAGAGGAAGAACACGAAGCGGAATAGTTTTCTGTAAATTCGACGTTTTTTATGTTTTTTCATAATATAAAGCTCCTTAAATCATAGCTCATACAATTATAACGCCACTGCAGAAATTTTGCCAATGGGAAAAGTAACGCAGTATTTTGGCGGAGTGATGGGATTAAATCCGAGGAGAGGCGGAAAAACTTTTCAGGGAGCAAATATATTTTTTCAATAATGCTTGCAATTTTATGCAACGTAGATGTATAATTATAAACATAGTTTACAGAGTACAGTTGAAGTGCCGGATTGGCGAAAAAGCGAATCCACAATGACAGGGCAAAATAGTACTTGAGGAGGATTCTTCATGAAGGTCAGCGTTATCGGTGCTACCGGCTATGCCGGAGCGGAACTTCTGCGGCTGCTTTATCAGCATCCCCAAGCAGAGGTGGTACATATCACATCGGAAAGTCATACCGGCGAGAAGATAGCCGCGCTCTATCCCCATTTGCGGGGAATCTACGATTTGGAATTGGAGAGCATGAAGGATATAGAATCCATTGGCAAGGACAGCGACTTTATCTTTATCGGTTTGCCCCATGGCCATGCCATGGAAGTGGGGCGGGCTTTGGCCGGCATGCCGGTGCGCATTATCGATTTGGGAGCCGATTACCGCTTTGCGGATACGGACGTATATGAAGCCTGGTACCATGTTCCCCATACCCATCCGGATGCGGAACGGGTTTACGGTTTGGCGGAGCTTTACCGGCAGGAAATCAGGACGGCCAAGATCATCGGCAATGCCGGCTGCTTTACTACGGCCAGCATCCTGGCGCTGGCTCCGCTGGCCAAGCAGCATCTCATCGATGTGCACAGCATTATCGTGGATGCCAAGTCCGGCGTGTCCGGAGCAGGAAGAAGTGCCAAGCAGGCCAATCACTTCCCGGAGCTCTATGATAACTTCCGGGCTTACAATGTGGCTAAGCACCGACATACGCCAGAAATCGAACAGGCGTTGACGGATATTTCCGGCGAAGAGGTTCTTCTGAACTTTACGCCGCATCTGGTGCCCATGTCCCGGGGAATCCTGGCTACCTGCTACGCGAACCTCAAGAAGGGTGTAACGGAGGAACTGGTCAGTGCAGCCTTTACCAAGCTTTATGGCAAGGAACACTTCATCCGCCTGCTGGGGGCTGGTGCTTATCCATCCACCAAGGAAGTGCGGGGGTCTAACTTCTGCGATATTGCCTGGCATGTGGACAGCCGCACCGGCCGTGTAATCGTCCTTTCGGCCATCGACAATCTGGTCAAAGGTGCGGCAGGACAGGCTGTGCAGAATTTCAATATCGCCTGTGGTTTTGATGAGGGAATGGGGCTTGATTTTGCTCCTCTTTACCCTTGAGCATATCGATTGATTTTGGAGGGAATTACATGTTTAGTGATGCACATAAAAAGGCGGGGGTTACGTATCCCCAGGGATTTCAGGCTGCTGGTGTCAAGGCGGGCATCAAGAAGAGCGGCAATCTGGATGTAGCTGTCATCTATACGGAAAAGGAAGCGGCTGTGGCCGGCACCTTTACCCAGAATGCCGTGGCTTCGGCTCCGGTACATGCCTCCAAGAAGGTGGTGGCTACGGGCATGGCCCATGCCATTACCGCCAATGCCGGCTGTGCCAATGCCTGCACCGGGCAGCAGGGGGAAGCGGATGCAGCTGCCATGCAGGATATTACCGCCACAGCCTTGGGCTGCAAGGCTGATGATGTGGTGGTGGCATCCACCGGGGTCATTGGGGTGAATCTGCCCATGGACAAGATGGAAGCCGGCATCAAGCAGGCAGTTAAGGAATTATCGGCAGAGGGCAGCGAAAACGCAGGCAAGGCCATCATCACCACGGATACCTATTCCAAGTCCTGTGCTACGGAAATCACCCTGGGGGGCAGGGAAGTGCGTTTCGGCGCCATCGCCAAGGGCTCGGGCATGATTCAGCCCAATATGGCCACCATGCTCTGCTTTATCACCACCGATGCGGCCATTGACAGCAAGCTTCTGCAAAAGGCACTGTCGGAAATCGTGGAGGTTTCTTTCAATATGATTTCCATCGATGGGGATATGAGCACCAACGACATGGTGATTGTTCTGGCCAACGGTGCCGCAGGCAATGCCATGATTACCGAGGAGAACGAAGATTATCAGCTCTTTAAGGCCACCCTGCAGAACATTTGCCAGGAACTTTCCAAGAAGATTGCTGCCGATGGGGAAGGGGCGACCAAGTTCCTGACCATCTCCGTAACCGGAGCCCGAAATTTTGCCGAAGCCAAGCAGATTGGCATGAGCGTAGCCAAGAGCCCGCTGGTGAAAACCGCTTTCTTCGGGGAAGATCCCAACTGGGGCCGGGTTATCTGTGCCGTCGGTTATGCCGGTGTGCCCATGGACCCGCAGAAAACCGTGGTGAAGTTTGGTGGCATTCCGGTCTATGCCAACGGTGTGGGGGCAGAATTTGATGAAGGGAAATTGCGGCAGGTCATGGAAGCCCACGATATCGTCATCGGCATCGACATGGGTGAAGGAGAGGCCAAGGCCGATATCTGGAGCTGCGATTTCTCCTATGAATACGTGAAGATTAACGGGGAATATCACACCTGAGGAGGTAGGGCGATGTTTACAGCGGAAGATAAAGCCGCCATCCTGGTGGAAGCCCTGCCCTATATCCAGCAGTTCTATGGCAAGACCATCGTCATCAAATACGGCGGCAATGCCATGATTAATGAAGACCTTAAAGAGAAGGTCATGCAGGATGTTGCCCTGATGAAATACGTGGGCATCCGTCCGGTGATTGTCCATGGCGGCGGTCCCGATATCACGGGCTTTCTCAAGAAGGTGGGCAAGGAGTCGGATTTCGTGGCAGGACTGCGGGTTACCGATGAGGAAACCATTGAGATTGCGGAAATGGTGCTGGATGGCAAGGTCAATTCGGAAATCGTCAACCTGTTGAACCGCCGCGGCGTAAAGGCAGTGGGACTCAGCGGCAAGGATGCAGGCTTGCTCAGGGCCCACAAGAAAATGGCCACTGTCTACGAGGGCGAAGCTGCCAAAAAGGTGGATATCGGCTATGTGGGTGAAGTGGAACAGGTGGATACGGCGATTTTGGAAGACCTGCTGGAGCAGGGCTATGTACCGGTGATTGCGCCCATCGGTGTCGGCGATAAGGGCGAAAGCTATAACATCAACGCCGATTATGTGGCGGCGGAAATTGCCGGGGCGTTAAAGGCGGAAAAACTTCTGCTTTTGACGGATATCGAAGGCATCTACAAGGATTTTCAGGACAAGTCCAGTTTCATCTCCACCCTGCATTTGCCGGAAGCCCGAGCCTTTATCAAGGAGGGCATCATCGCTGGCGGCATGATTCCCAAAGTGGAAGCATGTCTGACGGCACTGGAACAGGGTGCCGGCAAGACCCATATCATCGATGGGCGGCTGGCCCATTCCATCATCTTGGAAATTTTTACCTCCCGGGGCATTGGCACCCAGGTGGTGCGTTAAATAAGAGGGAGACATTCTATGCAGGAACAGGAAATTTTTGCGGAGGACAAGGCAAGTTATCTGCCGGTCTTCAACCGCTATAAGATCGTCCTTGACCATGGCGATGGCGCCTATGTATGGGACATTAACGGCAGAAAGTATCTGGACTTTCTCGGGGGCATTGCGGTAAATGTGCTGGGGCATAACCACAAGGCTTTGGTACAGGCCGTGGCCGGGCAGGCAGGAAAGCTCGTTCACTGCTCCAATCTCTATTACACCCAGCCCCAGGCTGATGCGGCGGCCAAGCTCGTGAAGCTCAGCGGTCTGGACAAGGCCTTCTTCGGCAATTCCGGGGCTGAGGCCAATGAGGGGGCCATTAAGATTGCCCGCAAGTATGGTTACCGCATCAATCCGGAAAAGACGGAAATCATCTCCGCCTGGGACAGTTTCCATGGTCGGACCATTGCCACGCTGACGGCTACGGGCCAGCCCCATTACCATGAGGGGGTAGGGCCGCTGCCTGCCGGTTTCAGTTATGTGCATTACAACGATATTGCCGAGCTGGAAGAAAAAATCAGTGACAAGACGGCGGCTGTTATGCTTGAAACCATTCAGGGAGAAGGGGGCGTCCATACACCGGCTGCCGATTACCTCAGGCAGGTCAGAGCCCTCTGCGATAAGCATGGCGCTCTGCTGATTCTCGATGAGATTCAGGCCGGGATTGGCCGCAGCGGCAAGTTCTTTGCCTACGAGAATTACGGCATCAAGCCGGATATTGTGACACTGGCCAAGGGGCTGGCCGGGGGGGTACCCATCGGTGCCTTTATCGTTACCGACAAGGTGGCAGCCGCCTTCAAGCCCGGCGACCATGGCACAACCTTTGGCGGCAATCCCTTGGCCTGTGCGGCAGCTAATGTGGTGCTGGATACCGTTCCCCAGGAGGATTTCCTCCAGCATGTGCAGACGGTGGGGAAATATTTTAAGGAAAAATTGCAGGAATTGGCGAAAAAATATCCAAACTTTATCGTGGATGTGCGCGGTGAGGGGCTGATTCTGGGGGCAGAACTGGTCAGCGGTGATCATGGCCGGGATATCGTCAATGACTGTCTGGATAAAGGCCTGATCATCAACTGCACGGCGGGCAAGGTCCTGCGTTTCATCCCGCCGCTGATTATCACGACCGCCCAGATTGATGAAGCTTTTTCCGTTATGAATGCGGTTATCGGTAAATACGCCTAAAGGAGGCTTTGGATGTTAAAAGGACGCGATATGTTATCCATCCACGATTTATCCGTGGATGAAGTACAGGAAATCCTGGCGCTGGCCCATGAACTGAAGGCCAAGCAGAAAGCGGGGATAGAACATCATCTGCTCAAGGGCAAGACCCTGGGGATGATTTTCGAGAAATCCTCTACCCGGACCCGGGTTTCCTTCGAAGTGGGGATGTACCAGCTGGGGGGGCAGGCATTGTTTCTTTCCAACCGGGATTTGCAGCTGGGCCGGGGCGAACCCATCAAGGATACGGCAAGGGTTTTGTCCCGCTATCTGGATGGCATCATGATTCGCACCTATGGTCATGATCGGGTGGAGGAGCTGGCCAGGTACGCGGATATTCCCGTAATCAACGCCTTGACAGACCTTTTGCATCCCTGTCAGGTGCTGACGGACCTCCTGACCATTCAGGAGCATAAGGGCAAGAATCTCAAGGGGCTCAAGATGGCCTATGTGGGGGATGGCAACAATATGACCAATTCCTATATGTACGGCTGTGCGAAGGCCGGCATGACCTTTGTGGCAGCTACACCAGCCGATTATAAGCCCGATGCCCTGGTGACGAAGCAGGCTAAGGAAGATGCCAAACTCACCGGTGCCAGCATTGAACTGGTGACGGATCCGGTGGAAGCGGTCAAGGGCGCTGACATCGTGGTTACGGACACCTGGGCCAGCATGGGCCAGGAAGAGGAACACGAGGCCCGCAAGAAAATCTTTGCCCCCTATCAGGTCAACGATGCGCTTATGGCCCATGCGGATAAGCGGGCCATCGTAATGCATTGCCTGCCGGCTTACCGTGGGGAAGAAATCACAGAAGAAGTTTTGGAGGCAAATGCTTCGGTGATTTTTGATGAAGCAGAAAACCGCCTGCATACCCAGAAAGCCATTATGGCCCTGACCATGGGTTAAGCTCAGGCGATTATCGATTTTAGAAGTGGAAAGGAAGTATTCTTATGGCTAAACAGATCAAAAAAGTAGTATTGGCTTACTCCGGCGGTCTCGACACCTCCGTAATCATTCCCTGGCTCAAGGAAAACTACGATGGCTGTGAGGTAATTGCCTGCTGTGCCGATGTGGGACAGGGGGATGAACTGGACGCGGTCCATGACAAGGCGCTGAAGTCCGGCGCTTCCAAGGTCTATATCGCTGACCTCAAGGAAGAATTCCTCAAGGAATACGTATGGCCCACGCTGAAAGCCGGCGCGGTATACGAAGATAAATACCTGCTGGGCACCTCCTTTGCCCGCCCCATCATTGCCAAGAAACTGGTGGAAATCGCTAAGCAGGAAGGTGCGGATGCCATCGCGCATGGCGCTACCGGCAAGGGCAATGACCAGGTGCGCTTTGAGCTGACGGTCAAGGCACTGGCACCGAACATCACCTTGATTGCGCCCTGGCGTGAATGGGATTTGGATTCCCGTTCGGCAGAAATCGAATATGCCAAGAAGCATGATATTCCCATTGCCACGGATAATAAGACCTATTCCATGGATAGGAATATCTGGCATCTGTCCCATGAAGGTGCCGATTTGGAAGATCCGGCCAATGAACCGAAAGACAGTATGTTCCTGATTTCCAAGGCGCCTCAGGAGGCTCCCGACAAACCGGAATATGTGACCATCGACTTTGAAAAGGGTGAACCGGTGGCCGTAAATGGCAAGAAACTGGGGGCTGTTGAACTGCTGACGGAACTCAACGAAATCGGCGCCCGCAATGGTGTGGGTATCGTGGATATCTGCGAAAACCGTCTGGTGGGCATGAAATCCCGTGGTGTCTATGAGAATCCGGGCGGATCGCTTCTCTATTATGCGCATCGCGAACTGGAATACCTCTGCCTGGATCGTCCCACCTATCATTACAAACAGCAGGTCGGTATCCGCTATGCCGAACTGGTCTATGATGGCATGTGGTTCTGCCAACTCCGTGAAGCACTGGATGCCTTTGTGAACAGCACCCAGCAGACCGTAACCGGTCAGGTCAAACTCAAGCTCTACAAGGGCAACATCATTTCCGCTGGTGCTACGTCGCCCTATTCCCTGTACAGCAAGGAATTTGTGACCTTCGAGCATGATGATGTATACAACCAGGCCGATGCCACGGGCTTCATCAACCTCTTTGGCCTGCCCTTGAAGGTACGTGCCCTGATGCAGGAGAAGGCGGATAAATGAGTGAGGCCATGTGGGGAGGCCGTTTCACCAAGACCGTCGATGAAATGGTCAACGAGTTTCAGGCTTCCATAAATTTTGATAAACGCATGTATCATGAAGATATTGCCGGCTCCATCGCCCATGCCATCATGCTGGCGAAATGTGGCATCATCTCCGATGATGACTGCGGTGCCATCCTGCAGGGCCTCAAGGATATCGAAGCCCAGATTGAAGCCGGGGATTTTGATTTCTCGGTGGATTTGGAAGATATCCATATGAATATCGAAAAACGGCTCACAGAGGCCATTGGCGAAGCTGGCGGGCGGCTCCATACTGCCCGCAGCCGCAATGACCAGGTGGCCCTCGATACCCATATGTACGTGCGCCGGGAAGTGGTGGCGGTGCAGAAGGAAATCATCAATCTGCAGGCTGCCCTGGTGGAAACCGCCAAGAAAAATCAGGATGTAATCATGCCGGGCTACACCCATCTGCAGCGGGCCCAGCCCATCCTCTTTGCCCATCATCTGCTGGCTTACTTTGGCATGCTGTCCCGGGACTATGCCCGGTTCAGCGGCGTTTATCAGCGAGCGGACATCATGCCTTTAGGGGCCGGTGCCCTGGCGGGGACCACCTTCCCCATTGACCGGGAACTGGTGGCCAAGCAGCTGAACTTCGAGCAGATTTACAGCAACAGCATGGACGCAGTCAGCGACCGGGATTACATCATGGAATTTTTGGCTGCAGCCAGCATCCTGATGGTCCATCTGTCCAGACTGTCCGAGGAGACCATTCTCTGGTGCAGCCGGGAGTTCTCCTTTGTGGAGCTGGATGATGCCCATTGCACAGGCTCGTCCATGATGCCCCAGAAAAAGAATCCCGATGTGTCCGAGTTGGTACGGGGCAAGACAGGCCGGGTAATCGGTCATCTGATGGCCATGCTGTCCACCGTCAAGGGCCTGCCTTTGGCTTACAATAAGGATTTGCAGGAGGATAAGGAGGGCATCTTTGATGCCATCGACACGGTAAAATTCAGCCTGGGGGTATATGCCCAGCTGATTCGCGGCATGAAGGTCAGGAAGGATGTCATGCGCAAGGCGGTGGAGGAGGATTTTTCCAATGCTACTGATTTGGCCGATTATCTGGTGAAGAAGGGCATGCCCTTCCGCAAGGCCCATGCTGTGGCGGGAACGGCGGTGCACGAATGCATTGCCCAGGGCAAGTATCTGGCGGATATGACCCTGCCGGAACTGCAGAAGCTCTCTCCCTTGTTCGAATCCGATATCGCCGAGGCTTTGAAGCCCGAGACCTGCGTCAACCAGCGCAATTCTTTGGGCGGAACCTCCGATAAGCAGGTAGAGGACCAGCTGAAAGCCGCACAGGAACTGATTGAGGCGGAGAAAAAAAGCAATATGGATTTAGCCAATCAGCAAATCTGAGGGGTTAAATAGACCGCGTTAAATCGCAAAAACAGCCTTGTCGAGACATTTGTCTTTGGCAAGGCTGTTTTTGACATCGCTGCCTATAAACTATACCAAAAAGAAGTCTTTATTTATGAGGATGCTTTTCTTTTCCCTTTTACAAGCAGGATGGCACATGTTAAGATAAGGGATGGAGAGGTGATATACGTGCTTTATAGCTTGGAAAATGATAAACTATGTGTGCAGGTGCGCAGCTATGGTGCAGAGCTGCGGTCCATCAAGGAACGTGCTGATGAAACGGAATATCTCTGGGATGGCAATCCTGAATGGTGGAAATATAGTTCGCCGGTGTTATTCCCCATTGTGGGCAAGCTGCAGGATGGCAAGTACCGCGTTGCCGGGCAGGAGTATGAACTTCCCGGGCATGGTCTGGGGCGTATTTCCGAATATGAACTGGTGAAGCGGGAACGGGATTTCATCGAGTTTGCCCTGAAGTGGACGGATGAGACCCTTAAGCAATATCCCTGGAAGTTCCAGCTGAATGTGGCTTACGCTCTAAGGGATAATGAAGTGGAAGTCCGTTGGCAGGTGCAGAATCTGGACGACAGGGAAATGGTGTATTCCATTGGCGCCCATACGGCCTTCCGCTGTCCGCTGATACCGGGGGAGGATTTTGGCGATTATGTTCTGACCTTCAATAAGCCGGAAGATGCGCTGAACATGCCCCTGAATACCAAGGGACAGTTCCTGCAGATGGAAAAGGGCCAGTATGCGCTTCATGGACAGGAATTACCGCTGGACTATGCATTATTCAAGGATGATGCCCTGGCCTATGCGGGTCTCAAGTCCGATGAGGTGACGCTTCGTTCCCGTAAGGGGGACAAAAAGGTGACCATGGTGGCCAAGGATTTCCCCTATTGGGGCTTCTGGACACCAGCCCAGGGCGGCGCGCCCTTTATCTGTCTGGAACCATGGCAGGGCCATGCCGATTATGCTGGCTATGCAGGTGAATTCAAGGACCGGGAGGGCAGTTTAACCTTGGCTGCCGGGGAAAGCCGGACTTTTGTGTATCGGATTCGAATAAATTAAATGAATGAGAAGAAAAGCTATTGCGGGAACAGGATGTTTCGGTTTTCGCAATGGCTTTTTTTGTTGGTATTTTTCCGGAGGAAATGAGGATTTCCCTTAGAATGCCTTGAAAGAAAGCGGGATTTTTAGTAACATGGAGTGAAGAAGGTTTCTCATTGATTGTTAAAGATTGGAGTTTTTTGGTGACCAAAGCAATATTTTTTGACATTGACGGAACATTAATCAATATCCATCATAAAAAAACGACAATATCCTCAGTGGTGAAAAAGGCTATTCGGGAATTGCGTCAGGAAGGGCATCATACTTTTATTGCTTCAGGACGCCCATGGGCTTATCTTAGTGACGAGCTGACCCAGGAGGGGCTTTTTGATGGTTTTGTCTTAATGAACGGCGCTGTGGTTATGCTGGATGGGAAAATCATCTTTCGGCAGGACATGTCCACCCAAACGGTTAAGGACATGGTGGCTTTAGCGGAAGCCAACGGCTTGGAGTATATTCTGGAAAGCCAGCCCAATGTTTATCTGCGGCAGGATTTTCAGGGACTGGAAAATGTCTATCGCAATATTGATATTGATGTCAATAAGTTTGTGCGGGAGTTTGAACTGTCTGAAGTGAAGGCGGCTAAGCTGGAATTTCTTTGTGATACACCAGGAGCGAATGGGGTATTTGAAAAGTTGTTATCCTGGCCTGGAATCACGGGACTTATCGATCCTACCCTGCGCAAATACATGGAGCTTTATGCTGCGGATATTTCCAAGGCGACGGGCATTCAGCAGGCGCTGAACTACTTGAATCTGCCATTGGAAGCCAGCTATGCCTTTGGCGATGGGCTGAACGATTTGGAAATGATGGATACGGTGGGCCATGCACTGGTCATGGGGAATGCCGGGCCGGAACTTAAAGCTCTGGCGGAGCATGTCCTGCCGACAGTGGATGAAGACGGTGTAGCGGAGGGTATTTACCGCTATATCCTGAAGCGGATTTGAGGTGATGCAGTTGAAAAAAAGATGGAGCATAATCATGGCTGCTATGCTGGCACTGAGTCTGTTGGTTACAGGCTGCAGCAGTCAGACCATGGATACGAAGGAGAGTGTCAGTCCTCCGGGGGCCGCGAGCCAGACCGGAGAAATGACGGTCAGGATGCTGAATATCGGTCAGGGGGATGCCATCCTGATTGAGACGCCGGAACAGAATGTGCTCATCGATACCGGGGATTTGCACGAGCAGGAAAAACTGCGGGCGGAACTTAAGAAAACCGGGATCAAGCGCATCGATAAGCTGATCCTTACCCATCCCCATGCTGACCATATCGGCGGTGTGGAAGGCGTGGTTCTGAAGGATTACGAGGTGGGCGAGGTTTACGATAACGGAATGCCCTCGAAATCCAAGATTTATACCCGTTATATGAAGCTGCTGAAACAGAAGAACATCAAACGGCAGGCCCTTACCGCCGGTGATGAACTGGATTTGGGCGGCGGTGTGAAGTTCAAGGTCTTTGCTCCGGATAAAGCCGTGGTGGAAAAGGGCAGCAAGACCACCGAAGGGCATGACCCCAACAACGAGTCCGTGGTGGGCAAGCTGGTATACGGAGAGTTCTCCATGATGTTTACGGGGGATGCGGAGAAGGTTGAAGAAAAGCCCATGGTGCAGAAGTATGGTTCAGAACTCAGAAGCTTGATTTTGAAGGCCGGACACCATGGCAGCAAGACTTCCTCTTCGGCGGAATTCCTGCGGGAGGTGAAGCCGGAAGCGGCGCTGATTTCCTGTGGCGCAGGCAATGATTACGGCCATCCCCATGCACCTACCATGAAGAAGTACCATGCCATGAAATTGAAAATCTATGAAACGGATAAGAACGGCACCATCACCGTAAAGACCGATGGCAAGACTTATTCAATCGTACCGGAAATGGGGGATGCACAGTGATTTCGGCTTATATTGACCGCTATGAAGGGGATTTGGCGGTACTGCTTCTGGGAGAAGACATGAAGCAGGTTAATTTTCCCCGGAAGTATCTGCCCGCTGATGTGGGGGAAGGCGATTACATTAAGCTGGATATCGCCTTGGATAAAGAGGCCAATGATGCGGCCTCGGCAGAAGCGCTGGAACTTCTGCAGGATTGATTGGGAGGCTAATTGAATGAATAACGTATTCCGCTGGGCAAGTTTAGTGGGCGTTCTCGTGGCTGTCGTTTTGGGCCTGTGTCTGCCCCAGATGGCAGAGGCCCGTTCTGGTCATAGCCATGAGTTGAATTATTTTCAGAGCAGCAGAGTAAAAATAGCAGGGGCGAACGCCCTGCGTATCGAAATAGGTATGACAGGGGATGAACCGAAGTATACCGTCAATGAATATCTTTTGCGCAGACAGTTGGTCATCGACCTGTCGAATACGGGCAAGGGCAAGGTCAAAAGACAGATTACCATGAAGAATGATTTCGCCAAGCAGGTGCAAATCACCGAGGCTGGCGGAAAGACCCGGGTCACCATTGACCTGACGAAGGCGCCGGTTCCCGGCACCTATCGGATTTCCACACTGCCAGCTGACCGCCGGGCCAAGAAGCCGGCGCGCATCCTGGTGGAAATCTTTGAAAAGAGCAGCGCTATGGTTAGCAATACTCCCGGCGTCAAGGGCAAGACCATCGTACTGGATCCCGGCCATGGCGGCAGTGACAGCGGTGCTGTAGGGCCCACAGGCGTAAAGGAAAAGGATGTGGCGCTGGCTGTAGGCAGGAAGGTTCAGAAACTGCTGGCCAATTCCGGCGCTCAGGTCATCATGACCCGTACTACCGATGTGGATGTCTACGCCCCGAACGCTTCCGGGGCACAGGAACTGCAGGCCCGCTGCAATGTGGCCAATCGCAATCCCGGTACGGCCCTGTTTGTTTCCATTCACTGTAATGCTTTTTCCAGTCCTGCCGCTAACGGCATGGAAACCTATTATTGTGCCGGTTCTCAGAAGGGCTATGAGCTGGCAAACCTCCTCAACGAGGAACTGGCCAGGGCAGGTGGCTTGTTTAACCGGGGCGTCAAAACGGCCAATTATTATGTGCTGCGCCATACGAATATGCCAGCTTCGCTGATTGAGCTGGGCTTTGTGACCAACTACCACGAGGAGAAGCTGCTGCAAAGTGATGCCTATCAGACGAAACTGGCCAATGCCATTGTTCGGGGCATAGCACGTTATTTCAAAGGCTGAAACTGGAATAATCAATGAGGTGAAACCATGAAAAATTTACGCTATCTGCTGCTGCTTATGCTGGCGATGACCATGCTCATCACCGCAGGCTGCAGTGACGATAAAAAGAATACATCCAATATCGGTGGCGGCGACGAAAAAGTTGCTGTGGATAACGGCGGCGCTCCCAATGCGCTGCCCGATGAGGACAAGAACGGTAAGGGAAAGCTGGCAATCAAGGTTTATTATCCCGATGAGCAGGGCCTGAAGCTGCAGGCCGTACAGAAAACCGTCAAGATGGGCAATGATGACAAGTATACGGCGGCTCTAAAAGCTCTGCTGGACGGCACCAAGGAGAAGGGTCTGACCACCATTGTACCCAAACAGGCGAAGGTCAAGAGCGTCAAGGTACAGGGAGATACGGCAATCGTGGATTTTGACGACAATCTGGTTAAGAAGTTTATCGGCGGTTCCACTGGTGAAGAGATGCTGGTGGGGTCGATTGTCAATACTTTGACGGAATTTAAGGAGATCAAGAAAGTCCAGCTGCTGGTGGAGGGGAAAAAGATTGAATCCATTTCGGGGCATCTCGACTTGAGTCAGCCCGTGGAACGGATGGGAAATCTAATCCAATAAATATGCTTGATTTTTTGACTTTTTTGCAATAATTGCGCCGGAGAACGCGGATAAACCCTTGTGTTCGTTCGCGTTCTGTGATAATATAGCAAGAGTATGGCATATTTGCGGTGAAGTACGCAAAAACGTGCTGTACCTTGATTCAGATAATAACAGGAGGTCGTTTCAGACAATGAAAGTTACGGTTGAAAATGGTGAAAACCAGCAGGTTACTCTGACGGTGGAGGTTGAAGCTGCGGAAGTTTCCAAGGCAGTGGAAAAGGCTGTAAAGCGTCTCAGCAATCGTGTAAATATTCCGGGTTTCCGCAAGGGCAAGGCTCCGCGCAAGATTATCGAGCGCAACGTGGGCATGGATGCTATCATGCAGGAAGCTTTTGATATCGTAGGCCCCAAGGCTTTCTCCGATGCTCTGGAAGAACAGAAGATTGAACCGGTCAGCCGTCCGAACGTGGATATCGTTACGTTGGAAGATGGCAAGGACCTCGTATTCAAGGCTACGGTTACGCCGCGTCCGGAAGTTAAACTGGGCGACTACAAGGGCCTGAAGGTAGAAAAGAGCGTAGAGGCTGTAACCGACGAAGATGTCGAAAAGCAGCTCAAGACTTTCCAGGATCGTCAGGGTAAGATGGTGGATGCTCCGGAAGGTTCTGCTGTTAAAGATGGCGATTTCACTACGCTGGACTTTGAAGGTTTCGTAGATGGCGAAGCATTCGAAGGCGGCAAGGGCCAGGATTATCCGCTGCAGATCGGTTCCGGCAGCTTCATTCCGGGCTTCGAGGAACAGCTGGTCGGCGCTAAGATCGGTGAAGAGAAGGAAGTCAACGTAACGTTCCCGGAAGAATACCATGCCAAGGAACTGGCTGGCAAGGCTGCTACCTTCAAGTGCACCATCCGCAGCATCAAGCAGAAAGAACTGCCGGCTATGGACGATGAACTGGCTAAGAAGGTCAGCAAGTTTGAAACCCTTGAAGAACTCAAGGCTGATGTGCGCAAGAATCTGGAAGAGAATGCTGAACGCAAGGCTGAAAACGACCAGAAGAGCGCTGCCATTGAAATGGCTACCAACAACATCACGGTTGACATTCCGGCTGTCATGATTGACAACCGCGTGGAAGGCATGATTCGCGAGATGGCTATGCGTCTGGAACAGCAGGGCATGAGCTTTGATGCTTATCTCCAGTATGCTGGCACGGATATCAACAAGATTCGCGAAGACTACCGTGAGACGGCTGAGAAGAACGTTCGTACGGATCTCATGCTGGAAGAAGTTGCTAAGGCCGAGGATATCAAGGTTGAAGCAAAAGATCTGGATGCTGAAGTTGCTGGTATGGCAGCTGCTTACGGTGCAACGCCGCAGCAGGTCCAGAAGATTATCAAGGAACAGGGTCGCATTGGCGATTTGGCTGCTACGGTACTTCGCAAGAAGACGGCGCAGTTCATCATCGACAACATTGCATAATTTTTCCCTGTATATGGGGGTATACCAATGAGTTATGTACCAATGGTGGTAGAGCAGTCTAACCGCGGAGAACGGGCCTATGATATTTATTCCCGCCTTCTCAAGGATAGAATTATCTTCCTGGGCGGTCAGATTGACGATAATGTAGCCAATGTAGTGGTAGCCCAGCTCCTGTTTTTGGAGTCTGAGGATCCGGACAAGGATATCTATCTCTACATCAACAGCCCTGGCGGCGTAGTTACCGCTGGACTGGCTATCTATGATACCATGCAGTATATCAAGCCGGATGTTTCTACGATCTGTATCGGCCAGGCTGCCAGCATGGGGGCTGTGCTCCTGACTGCTGGTGCCAAGGGCAAGCGCTTTGCGCTGCCCAATGCCCGGGTTATGATTCACCAGCCTTTGGGCGGTGCGCAGGGTCAGTCTACGGACATTCAGATTCAGGCTCGTGAGATTCAGCGCATTCGGGAAACCATCAACGATATTTTTGTTTCCTCCACGGGCAAATCCGCTGAGGACATCAATAACGACACGGAACGCGATAATTTTATGACCGCAGCCGAAGCCAAGGCTTATGGCATTGTGGACGATGTAATTACCCGTCCCAAGAAGACGAAGAAGAACGACGCTAAGGATTGAGGGGTGGTGTCATGTTGAAGTTTGGGGATGAAAAAGGTCAGCTCAAGTGCTCTTTTTGTGGCAAGACCCAGGAGCAGGTTAAGAAGCTGGTTGCTGGTCCCGGCGTCTATATCTGCGATGAATGCATTGAGCTGTGCAACGAAATCATTGAAGAAGAATTCAGTGAGGAAGCAGAGGTAGAACTCAAGGACGTCCCAAAACCGAAGGACATCCGCGCAATCCTCGACCAGTATGTAATCGGTCAGGACGATGCCAAGAAGAGCCTTGCCGTGGCGGTTTACAATCACTATAAGCGCATCAATATGAGCGCAGCCAAGACAGAAGATGTGGAACTGCAGAAGTCCAATATCCTGATGATTGGGCCCACAGGCAGCGGTAAGACCCTGCTGGCACAGACATTGGCCCGGATACTCAACGTACCCTTTGCCATTGCTGACGCCACAGCCCTGACCGAGGCTGGCTATGTGGGTGAGGATGTGGAAAACATCCTGCTGAAGCTCATTCAGGCGGCGGATTATGATGTGGAGAAGGCCGAGCGGGGCATTGTCTATATCGATGAAATCGATAAGATTGCCCGCAAATCGGAAAATCCTTCCATCACACGTGATGTATCTGGCGAGGGTGTGCAGCAAGCCCTTTTGAAGATTCTGGAAGGTACGGTAGCTTCGGTTCCGCCGCAGGGCGGACGGAAGCATCCCCATCAGGAGCTTATCCAGATTGATACCACGAATATTCTCTTTATCTGCGGCGGTGCCTTTGACGGCATTGAGAAGGTTATCGAAAGCCGTATTGGTCAGAAGCAGATGGGCTTTGGGGCCAATATCAAGTCCAAGAAGCAGCAGCGCAACGTGGGGGAAACCCTCAAGAAGCTCCTGCCGGAGGATTTGCTGAAACATGGGCTTATTCCCGAGTTTATCGGTCGTGTGCCGGTGGTGGTAACTTTGGAATCCCTGGATGAAGGGGCTTTGGTCAACATCCTGACCCAACCGAAAAACGCATTGGTCAAGCAGTATGCCAAGCTTCTGGAGATGGATGGTGTTAAACTGTCCTTTGATGATGAGGCCCTGCGCCTGATTGCCAAGGAAGCATTGAAACGCAAGACCGGTGCCCGTGGCTTGCGGTCCATTATTGAAGCCATCATGCGCAATGTCATGTACGATATTCCGTCCATTGAGGGCGCTACGGCCTGCCGTGTGACCAAGGAAACGGTAAATAATAAAAAAGACCCTGTTTTGACCATCGACAAGAAGGCGCAAAGCAGTGAAGCATCTGCCTGATTCATGGCGGAGCAAAGCGAGGCGTTGCTGCGGCAGCGCCTTGTTTAATATCCTAAGAAAGAGGAGGGAGTCAAATGGCTGAATTGCGTACATTGCCATTACTGCCACTGCGTGGTATGGTGGTATTCCCTTATATGATGATTCATCTCGATGTGGCCCGGAATCGTTCCATGGCCGCCATCGAGGAAGCGATGGTGGAAAATCGCGAGATTATTCTGACCGCTCAGACCGATGCCGAGCTGGAGGAATTTACCTTTAAGGATCTGTATCCTGTGGGTACTGTGGCGGAAGTCCGTCAGGTCATCAAGCTGCCCGGTGATACCATCCGGGTGCTGGTGGAGGGCAAGCATCGTGCCCTTATTCACGAGTTTCAGCAGGAGGAAAATTACGACACGGCGACGCTGGAAGAGTTCACGGATAAAATCGATACATCCATGAATATGGAAGCGTTGAATCGGGCAGTGGTGCATCAGTTTGAAGAATGGGTGCGCCTGTCCAAGAAGATTCCTCCAGAAACCTTGGTATCCGTGGCCATCATCGATGATGCCGGCCGGCTGGCCGATTTGATTGCCAGCCATTTGAATCTCAAGGTGGAGACCCGTCAGGAGCTCCTGGCGGCCATTGACGTGAAGGAACGGCTGGAAAAACTCTATGCCGTCCTGTCCAGGGAGATGGAAATCCTGCAGATGGAGCATAAAATCGGCAAGCAGGTGCGCAAGCAGATGGATAAGATTCAGAAGGACTACTATCTGCGGGAACAGATCAAGGCTATCCGCCAGGAACTGGGCGACAGCAACAAGGGCGAAATCGACGAAGCCCGGCAGAAGCTCAAAGAGGGCAATTATCCGGATTTCGTACAAAAAGCCGTGGAGAAGGAATTGAATCGTCTGGAATCCATGAGCAATATGCATGCGGAAACCGGCGTTATCCGCAACTATGTGGATTGCCTGCTGGAACTTCCCTGGAATGAAGAGTCGGAAGATACGGTGGACATTGCGGCAGCCAAGAAGATTCTGGATGAGGATCATTATGGCCTGACCAAGGTCAAGGATCGGATTCTGGATTATCTGGCGGTGCATAAGCTGGCCAAGGACAAGAGTGCACCGATTCTCTGTCTTGTGGGGCCTCCCGGTGTGGGCAAGACCTCGTTGGCCACCTCGGTGGCCCGAGCCACCGGCCGCGAGTTTGTTCGGGCCTCCTTAGGCGGCGTTCGTGATGAAGCGGAAATCCGCGGTCACCGCCGTACCTATGTAGGGGCCATGCCGGGGCGAATTATCGAAGGTATTCGCAAGGTGGGCAAAAAGAATCCCGTATTCCTGCTCGATGAAGTGGATAAGCTTTCCGGGGACTACCATGGCGATCCGTCAGCAGCCCTGCTGGAGGTCTTGGACCCGGCGCAGAATTCCACTTTCAGTGACCATTTCGTGGACCTGCCCTTTGACCTGTCCAAGGTATTCTGGATTGTTACGGCCAATAATCTGGGGAATATTCCCCGTGCTCTGCGGGACAGAATGGAGATCATCCAGCTGTCCAGTTATACGGAAGTGGAGAAACTGGAAATCGGCAAACGGTATCTGGTGGCTCGTCAGCGCACCCAAAACGGCTTGAAGGCCAAGGATATTTCCTTTGGTGCCGGTGTACTGGCCAAGATTATCAGCGATTATACCCGGGAATCCGGCGTCCGTGAACTGGAGCGGGAAATCGGCAGTGTCTGCCGCAAGGCCGCCCGCAAGATTGTGGAAGGGGAAGAAGCCCCCATCAAGGTCACGAAGAAGAATCTTACGGACTTTTTAGGCAAGGTGAAATTCCAGGATACCAAGGCCAATAAGAAACCTCAGGTAGGTGTGGTTACGGGCATGGCCTGGACCGAGGTAGGCGGTACCATCCTGCCCACAGAGGTAACCGTCCTCAAGGGCAAGGGTAAGCTTATTCTGACCGGTCAGATTGGCGATGTGATGCAGGAGTCGGCCCAGGCTGGATTTTCCTATATCCGCAGCCGCTCGGATAAGCTGAAACTGGACGAGGACTTCTATGAGAAGGACGATATCCATATCCATCTGCCGGAAGGTGCGATTCCCAAAGACGGCCCTTCGGCCGGGATCACCATGGCCACAGGCATGATTTCTGCGCTGACGGGCAAGAAGGTCCGCAGCGATGTGGCCATGACCGGGGAAATCACCCTGCGGGGTCATGTACTGCCCATCGGCGGCCTTAAGGAAAAGGTGCTGGCTGCTTATCGGGAGGGCATGAAAACCATCGTCCTGCCCAAGGACAATGAAAAGGATATCGACGATATCCCGGAAAATGTCCGGGAAAAGCTGGAATTCTGTCCAGTGGAATCCATGGATGAAGTGCTAAAGATAGCGTTATTAAAATAATGGGTTAAAGCCTTCCCTTTAGGGGAAGGCTTTTTCAAAGGAGATGATTGCATGAAAGAACGCGTGATTATCACCCAGGGGCAGTATATCGCCTCGGCGGTGAAAAAGGAGCAGTATCCCGAGGCGGATTTGCCGGAAATCGTCTTTATTGGCCGTTCCAATGTGGGCAAATCCTCGCTGATCAATTCCCTAACCCGGGTGAATAATCTTGCCCGGGTATCGTCCCAGCCCGGCAAGACCCAGACCATTAACTTTTTTGAAGTGGGGGTTAAGGTTGCTGAAGTAGAGGAGCGGAAGGCCTTTTATCTGGTGGATTTGCCCGGTTATGGTTATGCCAAGACCGGGAAGGAAAAGCGTAAGATTTGGTCGAAGTTTATAGAGGAATATCTCCTGCAGTCTCCGCGGCTGTCCTTTGTCTGTCAGTTGATTGACAGCCGACACGAGCCCATGGCTTCGGACGTGGAGATGTTCAACTGGCTGGTGAATAATGGTCTGCCCGTGCTGATTATCGCCACCAAGGTGGACAAAATTGGCAAAAATGAGCGGGCTAAAAACATTGCGGCCATTAAGCGTAAACTGGGCATCAAGGAGATTTCGGTGCTGCCCTATTCTTCGCTGAAAAATGAAGGCCGTTCAGATTTACTTGACGTTATCGGGGATTCTTTGCTAGAATAAGAACAGAGAATTGTGAATCGGATTCATATTGCGCAAAAATAAGGTGTATTGCGAAGAAATCACGATAACAACAGGGGGAGAGGGAAACGATGATGGAGTTGACGGATTTTGACAAGTCCTTATTAAACCTTTTGCAGGGAAATCTGCCTGTGTGCAGCCGTCCTTTTGCGAAACTGGCCCAGGAGCTTGACACCGATGAGCAGACGGTGCTGACGCGGGTTCAGGAACTGAAGCGCGAGGGGTATCTGCGACGGATCGGCACCTTTTTTAATTCCAATAATCTGGGATATAAGGGAACCCTGGTGGCCCTAAAGGTGGAACCAGACCAGATGCAGACCGTGGCAGAGGCCGTCAACCGTTATCCCGGTGCCACCCATAACTATGAACGGGAAGGCTGTTATAATCTGTGGTTTACGCTGCTGACACCCAATCTGGAAACGGAGACCCGGATTCTGGAAGAGGTTCGTTCCCTGGACGGGGTGGAGGATATGCTGAACCTCAAGGCCAACAAGAAATACAAGATTAACGTGCAGTTCAAGCTGCACTGAGGGGGGCAAAGTCATGGCAGCAGAAGCAGTACAGGAATTAACCGAATTGGATAAGAACATCGTTCGTGCCTTGCAGGGAGAATTTCCCCTGGTGGCTGAACCCTATAAGACCCTGGCGGAGCAGGTTGGGGTCAGTGAAGAAATTTTCATGGAGAGGGTTAAGGCCATGCAGGCGGAGAAGAAAATCCGTAAGATGGGGGCTGTCCTGTGCCATCGGGAGGTGGGCTTTAAGGCCAACGTGCTGGTGGCCTGGGTGGTGCCTGCTGCGCGTTTGGATGAGATTGCCCAGCAGATGGCGGCCAGCCCATCCGTGACCCATTGTTATGACCGCAATACTGCGCCCGGCTGGCCTTATAACCTCTATACCATGGTTCATGGCCGCAGCCGGGAAGAATGTGAGCAGGTGGTCAGGGACTTGGGCGCGCACTGCCAGGTCAGCGAGCATGCCATGCTCTATTCTAAGCATGAATGGAAAAAGACAGCCATGAAATACTTTTGTGAATAAAGAAAGCAGAGACAGGCGCAAAACTGTCTCTGCTTCTTTATTTTGCTGCAAAAATATGATAATATGTTAACAGTGTTTCGTCAAAAAATACAATTTTCATTCATAAGCGAGGTAATCCCTATGGTCAACAACAAAATGTATGAACTGGGTACGAAAAAATCCACGATTCGCACCATCTTCGAATTCGGCCGCCAGCGGGCAGCAGTAGTGGGGGAGGACAACATTTACGACTTCAGCTTGGGCAACCCCAATGTGCCCACGCCGGACTTCATCAAGGAAGCAGCGGTGGATATCCTGACCAATATGGAACCGGCGGCCATTCATGGCTATACGGTGGCTCCCGGCAATCCGCAGGTGCGCAAGGCACTGGCGGACAGCATCAACAGCCGCTTTGCCATGGATATTACGGAAAAGAATCTCTTCCTTACCGCTGGGGCAGCTGCATCCATCACCATTTGCTTCAAGGCACTCTCCCAGCCGGAGGATGAATATATCGCCTTTGCCCCCTTTTTCCCGGAATACCGGGCCTTTGTGGAGTCGGTAGGGGGCAGGCTGGTGGTGGTTCCTGCCCAGCCGGAGGACTGGCAGATTGACTTTGGCGCCTTTGAAAAGCTGGTGACCAATCATACCAAGGCGGTTATCGTCAATTCGCCCAATAATCCCAGCGGTGCGATTTATTCCGAGGCCACCATTAGGAAACTGGCGGAAATTCTGCAGGCTAAGGAAAAGGAATACAACCATCCCATCTTTATCATTGCCGATGAACCCTATCGGGAGATTGCCTTTGCGGGTTATACCGTACCCTACATTCCCAAATACTACGACAACACGCTGGTCTGTTACTCTTACAGCAAATCCTTTTCCCTGCCCGGTGAACGCATCGGCTATATCGTTGTGCCGGACAGCGTAGCTAACTTTGACAAGGTTTATGGGGCCATTGCTGGTGCCGCCCGGGTACTGACCCATGTCAATGCTCCCTCCCTATGGCAGCTGGTGGTGGGCCGCTGTGCCAATATGCCTTCGGATATCACGACCTATGTAAAAAATGGTCAGCTGCTCTATCAGGGGTTAATGGATGCAGGCTTTACATGCGTGAAGCCCCAGGGGGCCTTTTATCTATTCCCCAAGTGTTTGGAAGAAGATGATTATGCTTTTTGCAAACGGGCACAGAAATACGACCTGCTGCTGGTTCCTGGTACGGATTTCGGTTGTCCGGGCTATTTTAGGGCAGCGTACTGTATCAAGACGGAGACCATTGAAAAATCGCTGCCCCTATTTAAGAAACTGGCCGCAGAGTACAAATAAACCATTAAGCTGAAAATAAGAAAAGCCGTGATTTGATAAGGGGGCACGGCTTTTCTATTTTTAAGTATACATTGCTCAACTATTGCGAAAATTAGCATTAGGGTGTAAAATAGGACTATAGAACTAAGTGGATTGGAGAACACAAGTTCATAGTAGAAACCGTCACGACAACAGCGGTTTCGGGTGGATCTGGAATCGATAAGATTCGACCGGCAGGTAGTCACTGAGAAAGCGAGGGATTACTGTGGAAAATTTTTATCGATGGCTGTTGTCTACATCCTGGGCTGAGCGTCTGAGAGCCTATGCGTACATCGAGAAGGATTTGCGTCATCAGAAGCGCTGGGTAATGAATGAGGATAAGTGGGAGGATATGAAGATGCTTGTGGGGCAGATTCTATCCATTCACTTCAAGAAGTATCCCGCTAAAGATGTGGCTGATTTTTCTCAACGAATAAGCAGGCTGTATCAGTTGTTGTTGGCGCCCATGTCCGAGGAGAAGAGCCGCAACCATGTGATCAGCAAGCGTTTGTTGATGGACATCTATGATGAAGACGATATCGCTGCTCGGCAGGCGATACTCCAGTTCTTTCATCAGAAACGCTGTCAGGAAAATCATTCGGTACTGGATAACCTTTTCCGGTGTTATGAGCATATGATGGAACAGGCAACGACCCGGTATTTGGCCATTATGGCATGAGAAAAAGGAATGGTGAAATATTCCTTTACGGGACATAATGTGCGGTGAAACTAAATGCAGAGCCTCCATAAGTTAGATTGAGTGGTCTAACTTGTGGAGGCTCTATAAGTTTTTTATGCTTTTGAGGGGGATTTGCAGTTTGTCAATGTTATTACGAGCTTTCTTTTTGTGTTACAGCTCAGTGGGAGCGGAGGTAGTAATACTTTTCGCTGTTCCACGAAATGACCCACCAGCAAACGCAAGAGCCTTTTTAGCTGCCGGCGCCGGCAGGAAGATGCCCGGCAGATACGCTGAAAGAAGCGCCGCTGGCTTGCCCGGCGCAAGGTAACTAGACAGCTGTTTTTTACGAGGGGGACGTTTAGCGGAAAACAGAAAAATTACTTCCCCGTTCGCCCCTGACTACGTATGAACAAAATACCATGGGTATGAACTCCCCTACAAACTGCAGTTTCGCAGCCGCTTTTTTATTTTTTTTCGTTTTTAGCAGGAAAAATTTTTCTCCTTAGAAGAATAAGGGAGAAGAAAAAGCAGGGAAAAGTCAAGACTGGTTCTTAAAAATTTGCCATGCTATACTGTCAATTGTCTGATATTTCCTGATGGGGTAACGGAAATTTTGTAAGGAGGCTTTGGTATATGACAATGGATACACAGGGGAAGGAATTAGCATGTATCGAACGTTTGGGAACGTTGTGCGCCATGAGCAAGTGGACAGAGGACCAATTGGAGGACATGCTGAATCTCTTGCGTGATTACGGTGCCAGCTGCGAATACGATGGCTACAAGACCGGTTATGACGAGGGCTATAGCATGGCCTTGTCCGATGCCGTGGAAGCGGCCCAGCGGGTCAGCGTTGGTTGATGTTGACAGTTCAGCCGATAATCAGTATAATTAGGAGCAGGTAATAAAACAGGCGCAGGACTGGCGGATTAGTGGATTACCACAAGACCTGTGCCTTTGCTTTTCAAATAGCCGGCCGCCTGGGCAAAATGCTTATGCATTGCTCAGGCGGTTGTTGTTTGTTTGAGCAGAAAACAGGAGGATTTATACATGACCGAGTTTTGGCAGGGATTCCGTCCCGGGAAATGGCAGACAAAAATTGATGTGCGTGATTTCATTCAGAAGAATTATACGCCCTATGCAGGAAACGCTGATTTTTTAGCGCCTGCTACGGAAAATACAACAGCAGTTTGGAATAAATGCAAGGAGTTGCTGGCAAAAGAGCGGCAGCAGGGCGGTGTACTGGATGTGGATACGGAGACGGTTTCCACCACGATTTCCCATGGCCCTGGTTATATCGATCAGGAACATGAGTCCATTGTGGGTCTACAGTTGGACGCACCGCTGAAGCGCGGCTTGATTGTCAATGGCGGTTTGCGTATGGCACAGCAGGCTGCGGCTGAATACGGTTATCAGGTCAGCGACAGGATTGCGGAAATTTATTCTCAGCATGTCAAGACCCATAATGAAGCGGTCTTTGAACTTTATACACCGGAAATGCGCAAAGCCCGCCATTTGGGCCTGCTGACCGGCCTGCCCGATGCCTATGGACGGGGACGCATCATTGGCGATTACCGCCGGGTAGCCCTTTATGGTGTGGACCGCCTGATTGAGCAGAAGAAGCTGGATAAGGAAGAAATGTACGGCGGGGATATGGATGCGGACAAGATGCGTTCCCGCAGTGAAATTGCCCAGCAGATCAAGGCTTTACAGGACCTTAAGACCATGGCGCAGGGCTATGGTTTTGATATCAGTGCCCCGGCAAAGGATGCGAAAGAAGCTGTCCAGTGGCTCTATTTTGGCTATCTGGCTTCGGTAAAAGAACAGAATGGTGCGGCCATGTCCATTGGCCGGGTAAGCACCTTCCTGGATATCTATATGGAGCGGGATTTGGCCAAGGGGGGCATCACAGAAGCAGATGCCCAGGAACTTATGGATCAGCTGGTCATCAAGCTGCGCATGGTACGGATGCTGCGCACGCCGGAATACAATGAGCTTTTTGCCGGCGATCCCATCTGGGTAACGGAATCCGTAGGCGGCATGGGCGAAGATGGCCGCACGCTGGTCACGAAAAACTCCTTCCGCGTTCTCCATACGCTGGAAAACCTTGGCCCATCTCCGGAACCGAACCTTACGGTACTCTGGAGCAAGCGCCTGCCGGAGGGCTTCAAGAAATATGCGGCCGGGATTTCCATCAAGACCAGTGCCATCCAGTATGAAAACGATGAGGTCATGCGTCCCGCCTATGGTGATGATTATGGCATTACCTGCTGTGTGTCCGCCATGAAGCTGGGCAAGATGATGCAGTTCTTCGGTGCCCGGGCCAATCTGGCCAAGTCCTTATTGCTGGCCATCAACGGCGGCAAGGATGAAAAGAGCAATGAGCAGCTGGCGCCGGCTATGCCGTTGCCGGCAGAGGGCGTCCTGGATTATGTGGATGTGCGCCAAAAGTATTCCCGGGTACTGGCCTGGCTGGCTAAGCTTTATGTGAACACCATGAATGTGATTCATTACTCCCATGACCTTCATGCCTATGAGGCCGGGCAGATGGCTTTGCATGACAGTAAAATCGAGCGGTTGATGGCCTTTGGCGTAGCGGGTCTGTCCTGTGCGGTGGATTCTCTGTCGGCCATTAAATATGCCAAGGTGACACCCATCCGCAATGAATTTGGCGTAGCTACGGATTTTAAGGTGGAGGGGGATTTCCCGAAATTTGGCAACAATGACCCGCGGGTGGATGAACTGGCCCATGAACTGACCCATGAATTCATCACGGAACTCAGAAAGCATAAGGCTTACCGTGGGGCAGAGCATACCCTGTCCATCCTTACCATTACCTCCAACGTGATGTATGGCAAGAAGACGGGGACGACGCCGGACGGGCGCAAACTCGGCGAACCGCTGGCTCCGGGTGCGAATCCCATGCATGGCCGGGATAAGAGCGGCGCCCTGGCTGCCATGAAGTCCATTGCTCATTTGGATTATGCGGATTGCCGGGATGGGATTTCCTATACCTTTTCCATGATTCCGTCCGCATTGGGCAAGACCGATGAAATCCGGGTACAGAATCTGACGGCTATGCTGGATGGCTATAGCGGTTATGAGGCGCATCATATCAACATCAACGTATTGGAGCGGGCGGTGCTGGAAGATGCCATGGAACATCCGGAAAATTATCCCCAGCTTACCATCCGCGTGTCTGGCTATGCGGTGAACTTCATCAAACTGGACCGGGCCCATCAACTGGAGGTCATTCAGCGTACCTTCTACGAAGCAATGTAAGCAGCGATGACGAAGGGATATTATCACTCAAAACTTTCCTTTGGCACGGTAGATGGCCCGGGCATCCGCTATGTGCTCTTTCTGGCTGGCTGTCGGATGGGGTGTGCCTTCTGTCATAACCCCGATACCTGGGCGCGGGGAGAGCAGACCATTACGGTTCCGGAAATCCTGACGGATATGGAAGATTATCGTCAGTTTTATGAATCCTCTGGTGGCGGCTTGACGGTTTCCGGCGGGGAACCCATGCTGCAGCCGGATTTTCTGGCGGAACTGCTGACTGGTGCAAAGGCATCGGGCTTTCAGACCGCCATCGATACCTGCGGTCTGGCGGAGAAAGAGGCCTTTATGCAGGTGCTTCCCCATACAGATCGGGTTCTGTTTTCCCTCAAGGGCAGTACTGAAGCCAGTTACCAGGCTCTGACCAAAGCCAGTTTGCGCACTGTGCGGGAAAACCTGCTGCTGGTGGCCAAACGCAAGCCGGTGACCCTGCGCTATGTGCTGATTCCTGGCTATACGGCAGGGAAGGATAGCTTGGCCGAACTTATCCGCATCGTGCACAGCCTGCCGGGAGAGGTGGAGGTGGAAATCCTGCCCTACCATACTCTGGGCATTGCCAAATGGCAGGCTTTAGGTTGGGACTATCCGCTGCAGGATGTGTCCGAACCGACAAAAGAAGAGATATGCGCTTTTCGTCAGGCCTTGTGCCAGGCGGATATAAAATTAGCGGCAACGGAAAATTAACCGTTGCCGCTATTATTGTATTCAAGAGAGGATAGGGAATCAGACTTCCCCTTCGTCCATAATGCCTAGTTTGCGTTTCCAATAACGGGAGTATATGGCACCTAAGGGATTGTGGGCCAGCAGGCGATCCTTTACCACCAGCGTAGTCACAGGACCTGGGCAGGCTCCATTGAATAGGGTATCATGGCCAACGCAAAGGCCGCAGGAGATAAAGAGTTCGGTACCCTTTTCTGCCAGGATCTTGGCCTGCATCTTGGGGTTGCACATGGCCTCGTGTTCCAGTTCCGGCTTGACCTGTTTAAGCCCCAATTCTTTTTTGTTAAAGCTGCAATTCTTGCAGCAGACACTATAGAACTCAAAGCCCTGCTGGCGGTAGTAGCGGGCAATGTATTTGGCTTCGGCATTCAGGCCGATACAGAAAGCCATGCCCAGTTTTTTATAGCCCATGGCCTTGGCAAACTCGGCGGTTTCCTGCAAACGGGTGATGTTGCTGTAGAAGGTACCTTCCACATAGGCAGCGGCTTTCATAATCTGCCGTTCTTCCTCGTTATAGGCACTCAGAATCGTTTCCCTGTCCAAGCCGGTACAATTTACTCCCTGGGTATAGCAAGCATGAGTCTTGCAGTTGGCACAATCTGCTTTCATGATAAAACCTCCTAAAGTTTTATGATTACAGGCTCTTATCATAAATTATAACGCCGTTGTCCAAATCTTGTCGATAGATAAAATTGCTGGATATGGGCGGGCAAGGAAAATTGGTTCCGTATTGGTATAGGAAGATTTATTCATAGATTGTACTGCAGTTTGTGTGGATTCTTTATTGTTGTGATTTATCGGTATGATTGTATTCTTTGTGCGTACAATGAAAAAATATAAATTAATTTGTGTAATGAATTGTAAAATAATCCGTATGGGTGTATACTGTAAACTTGTAAATGTAATTTACAGGAATACGTTGATAAAGGGGATATGTAACATTGTTTAAGCCACACAAATTAGCAATCATTGGATTAGGTCATGTGGGGTCGGCGGTTTTAGCCCGGGCCATTGCCTGTCAGCTGGCGGCGGATATTGCCTGCATTGACATTAAACCGGAAGTGGCCCATGGGGAAGCCCTGGATGCGGTACATTCCATGTCCTGCAGTTATGTGCCGGGGATTCATGTCCATTCGGGCGGCTTTGAGGAATGCCGGGATGCAGATGTGATTATCTGCGATGCAGGTCCCAGCATCCTGCCGGGACAAAAATTGGACCGGCTCACGCTGGCCAAGGAGAATATTGGCGTTATCCGGGAGGTTATGCGGGAGGTCACCAAATATACCCGGGAATCCGTTTTCATCATGATTACCAATCCCTTGGATATCACCACCTATGTGGCGGCTACGGAGTTTGATTATCCTCTCGGTCGTCTCTTTGGCACGGGTACCACTTTGGAAACCATGCGGCTCAAGAGCATTATTGGCAGGCATTATCATGTGGATGCGGCGGATGTGCAGGGCTATATGCTGGGGGAACATGGCAATTCGGCTTTCCCGGCCTGGAGTACGGTAAATATCGGTGGTGTACCGCTGGCGCGTCTGGATGAATTCTATGACCATGACAAGGACTTGGATCGGCAGGATATTGCTCAGGAAGTGGTCAATACCGCTTATGATGTTTTACAGTCCAAGGGCTGGACCAATACGGGAATCGCCATGGGGGCATGCCGGCTGGCGAAAGCGGTACTCTTTGATGAACGTGCGGTTCTGCCGGTGTCCATGCCCTTTGCCGGGGAATATGGACTTAAAGATGTGGCGTTGTCTTTGCCCAGCATTATTGGCAGACACGGGGTAGAGAAACGCATTGCGCTGAATTTGCCGGCTGATGAACTGGAGCTTATGCAGAAGAGCGCAGAAAGCGTTAAGTCGGTGATGCGGGCTAATAAAGTTATCGACTGATTAAGCTGTAAGATTATACGCAGTATTAAGGCGCCCGGTGACAGATCATACGTTCCCTTTGCTTATACAGGCTTGTCTAACGCGCCGGGAACGCATAATCTGTCACCGGGCTTGCTGTATATGTAGAAGTTCAAGGCGCCCAATAACAGAATATATTTTCCCTTTGTTTATACAAGCTTGTCTAACGCGTCGGAACGCATAATCTGTTACCGGGCTTACTGTATATGCAAAAGTTTAGGAAGCTCGGAAGGAAAAAGATAACTATCGACAAGATTTAAGCAATAGCGTTATAATATTGATGGTAATTTTATTGAAGGAGGGAAAAATATGGCATCGTTTAAATTTGCTCATAATAATTTTAATGTGCTGGATTTGGAGCGCAGCATGAAGTTTTATCAGGAGGCTTTAGGACTTAAGGAGGTCCGTCGTATCAATGGTGAGGGATTTACCATTGTTTTCATGGGGGATGAGCAGGGCAGTGCGCATCAGTTGGAGCTGACCTGGCTGGCTGATCGCAAGGAGCCGTATCAGCTGGGGGAAAATGAATTCCATCTGGCTTTGCGGACCGATGATTATGAGGCGGCCCATGCTAAGCACAAGGAAATGGGCTGTATCTGCTATGAAAATACCGCCATGGGCATTTATTTCATTGTGGACCCGGATGGGTACTGGGTGGAAATCCTGCCACCGGTGGTAGAAGAAAAATATTGAAAAAATATAAAAAAATATAGTTGTGCTGAACCCGCGGAAACTTAGTGTTTTCGCGGGTTTTCATCGTTTATCATCTTGTTTGTTATTTGTTTCACAATATAAAGAAAATTTTATTCAATTTTTGAGAGGAATTTAAAATCATATGACGAATTAGTATAAGCAAGGAGGGTGAATAGCGATGAATATTTTGGTTTGTATCAAGCAAGTCCCAGGTTCGAACAAAGTAGAAGTTGATCCGGTAACAGGGGTACTCAAGCGTAATGGTGCGGATGCAAAAATGAATCCTTATGACCTTTATGCGCTGGAAACTGGTTTGCGGCTGAAGGAGCAATACGGTGGTACTGTAAATGTGCTGACGATGGGGCCGCCACCGGCTAAGAAGATTCTCTACGAAGCTTTCGCAATGGGGGCAGATAAGGGGGCCCTGATTACGGATCGCAAGTTTGGTGGTGCAGATGTTCTGTCCACCAGCTATACCTTATCACAGGGAATCAAACGCTTTGGAACCTTTGACTTGATTATCTGCGGTCTGCAGACCACCGATGGGGATACGGCTCAGGTTGGCCCGGAAGTTTCCGAGCAGCTGGGAATACCCTGTGTCTGCAATGTCAAGCAGGTGAAGGGGGTAGAAGATGATTCCATTCTGGTGGATATGGAAATGTCCGAAGATGTGGAACAGCTAAAGGTTAAGTTCCCGTGCCTGCTTACGGTGCAGAAGGATATCGTGGAACCGCGTTTGCCTTCTTATAAGAAATCCAAGGAAACCGCCGATCGCACAATTGAAACCTATACCTTACAGGACATGGAGGATACCGATGAACATCATTATGGCTTGAATGGTTCCCCCACTCAGGTACAGCGGATATTCCCGCCGGAATCCCATAAAGACCGGGAGACCTGGCAGGGAACAGGTGATGAACTGGCCAAGCGCATGTTTAATGTACTGAAGAGCCACAAATTTATTGCATAATCCATTCCCTTTCGTTACGAGGAGGTTTCATAATGGGAAAATTAGTTGTTCATCAGGATAAAATTCAAGATATCAAAGCGCTTATGGCGATTTGCCCCTTTGGTGCCATGACGGAAAAAGATGGCAAGGTGGAGGTATCAGCTGCCTGCCGTCTTTGCAAGCTCTGTGTCAAAAAAGGCAATGGGGCCATGGAGTTTGTAGAGGACGAGCCTAAGGTTCAGATTGATAAGAGTAAATGGCAGGGGATTGCTGTTTATATCGATCATGTGGATGGCCGTATTCATCCGGTATCCTTTGAACTCCTGGGCAAGGCGCGGGAGCTGGCCGATAAGATCCATCAGCAGGTCTTTGCCCTGTTCATGGGCAGTGATATCAGCATTGCCGCCAAGGAATTGCGCCATTACGGTGTGGATAAGGTCTTTGTCTGTGATAAGAAGAGCTTGGGTGAATTCAACATTGAATCCTATGCCAAGGTCTTTGAACAGTTCATCAATCAGGTAAAACCTGCCGCTATTCTGGTGGGGGCTACGCCTGTTGGCCGTCAGTTGGCACCGCGGGTGGCCGCTCGTTTCCATACCGGGTTGACGGCAGATTGTACGGTGTTGGATATCCATGAGAATTCCGATTTGGTTCAGATTCGCCCGGCCTTCGGCGGCAATATCATGGCTGAAATCTTGACCCCGAATACCCGCCCGCAAATGGCTACCGTTCGCTATAAGATTATGGATGCCCCGCAGCGCAGCAAAGATGCAACGGGCACTATTGAACAGCTGGTTGTTCCTGATGCAGATCTTGTTTCCCGCATTTCTGTGCTGGGAATTACGAAAAAGCCTAAGGAAAAGAGCATTGAGCATGCCGATGTGCTGGTGGTGGCTGGCCGTGGCATCAAGAAAAAAGAGGATTTGGAGCTGGTTTATCAGCTGGCTGAAGCCTTGGGCGGTGATTTTGCCTGCACCCGTCCGCTGATTGAAGCAGGGTGGATGGACCCCCGGCGGCAGATTGGCCTGTCTGGCCGTACGGTAAGACCGAAGCTCATCATCACCTGCGGCGTTTCTGGTGCCATCCAATTTGTAGCAGGCATGGAACACTCCGATGAGATTTTTGCCATTAACAGTGATCCCAAGGCATCGATTTTCAAAGTTGCCAACTATGCCGTAGTAGGAGATTTGTACGAGATTATACCGCAGCTGCTTGCCCAGATTCAGCAGGGGAGGAAAATCGCATGATGGAATATAAACAGATTAACGAAGAAGATTTAGCAGAAATTTCCACATTTATCGATAGAGAACGTCTGTTGTACGGTGAAGAAATCAATGAAGAATATAGCCATGATGAGCTGGCCAGTGTCCGTTCTTATCCTACCTTGGTGGCGCGGGTAACCTCCACGGAAGAAGTTTCCAAACTCATGGCCTATGCCAACAAGCACCATATTGCCGTAACCCCCCGGGGAGCAGGCACTGGCTTGGTGGGTGCTTCTGTAGCAGTAGAACGGGGTATCATGATTGATACCACCCTGATGAATCACATCCTGGAGCTGGATGAAAAGAATCTGACTCTGACGGTGGAACCGGGGGTCCTTCTGATGGAATTGAAGGGCTATGTGGAAGAGCAGGGCTTCTATTATCCTCCTGATCCGGGTGAAAAATCGGCTACCATTGGCGGCAATATCAGCACCAATGCGGGCGGCATGACGGCCGTTAAATACGGTGTTACCCGGGATTATGTCCGCTCTCTGGAAGTGGTGCTGGCCGATGGCACCGTCATGCAGCTGGGGGGCAAAGTGGTCAAGAACAGTTCCGGCTATGACTTGAAGGACATGGTCATCGGTTCGGAAGGAACCCTGGCCTTTGTTACCAAAGCCGTCTTGAAACTTTTGCCGCTGCCCAAAAAGAGCGTAACCCTGCTGGTTCCGTTCCCTTCGCTGGAAAAGGCCATTGGCACGGTGCCCTTGATTATTCAGGCTAAATCCGTACCGACCGCCATTGAGTTCATGGAACGGGAAGTCATTCTGGATGCGGAAGAATATCTGGGCCGGAAGTTCCCGGACAATCAGGCTGATGCCTATCTGCTGCTGAAATTTGATGGCAATACCATGGAAGAAATCGCTTCCTATTATGATGAGACGGCTCAGATTTGTCTGGATCAGGGCGCCATTGATATCCTGATTGCCGATACGGAGGAGCGCAGCCTGCCGGTATGGAAGACCCGCGGTGCTTTCCTTGAAGCCATCAAGGCATCCACCAGCATGATGGATGAAGTGGATGTGGTGGTTCCCCGCAGCCGGGTCAATGATTTTGTGGAATTTGTCCATGAACTGCGGCAGGAAATCGGCATCCGCATCAAATCCTTCGGTCATGCCGGCGATGGCAACCTGCACGTTTATATCCTGAAGGACGATCTCTCGGATAAGAAATGGAAATCCTTGCTGGGCATTGCCATGGAGCGTATGTACGCCAAAGCCCATGATTTGCGGGGGCAGGTTTCCGGCGAGCACGGTATCGGCTTGGTGAAACGCCCCTATCTGCAGGAATCCTTGCCGGAATCCAGCCTGGTGCTGATGCGGGGCATCAAGCAGGTCTTTGATCCCAACAATATTCTGAATCCCCATAAGGTATGTCAGGCCTAAGGGATTTTGGAAAACCGCGTTGAGCCAGATAAAAATAAAAGATGTTGCAGCAAATGTGGATGCATTTGCTGCAACATCTTTTTGTGTTTAATGATTAATGATAGCTTCCGAGTTTGTCAAGATAAGTGTGTAAGTTTTTTTGCCATAAGAAAAGCGGTCCGAAAGGGCCGCCTTTTCTATGGGAAAAAGCTTAAAATTGCTCGTACTTTAGCATTCTTTCCTGAATTTTTCCATCAATAGCTAGTTGGTTCCGTACCATAGACCACCGCATAATGGGATGCCCCTGCCATTTTTTGT
>NZ_JAILPX010000147.1 GCF_024699275.1 Selenomonas sp. | reverse complement strand
TAAGGCATCACTGACATTTTGGAATTTCGCCGCCAGGGTAAAATTCGGCGTATCGTTTACCACCTGACCGAGCCGCTCCAGCATCAGTCTGTCCGACTCCGCCAGCAGTACGCGGTATTCCATGGCTTATCTCCTTTCAGCTGAAAATCCTGGCCAGCCAGGATTCCGGCACATCTTCATCCACTCCATCGTCGTCATAGACACGATTGGTATAACGGGCTACCAAATCCCGCAGGGCCTCGCCCAATTCACTGCCGCCGGAACGAAGTACCAGAGGTACGCCATCCTGAATGGAACGGCTGGCCGCCTGGAAATCGTTGGGCAGAATATGGTAGAAAGGTTCTCCCAGCAGATTTTCTACATCATCAATGCTGATGCGGGTCTTGGCGTTGCTGCGGTTCAGAATCAAGCGAATCTTGTTCTTGTCGTAGTTGAGCTTTTTCAGCGTCTCAGCACCGATTTTCATATTTTTAATGGTAGGAATAAAATCCACAATGCCCAGGAAGCTGACGATGGTGGACAAATCCAGCAACGCCAGATTGAGCTGGCTGAACATGGAAGTGGTATCCACCAGCACATAGTCAAAGACTTTCTGCAGCTTCCGAATCATGGCAATGCCCTTGTCCGCATCGATATTGTAGGCTTCTTCCAAACGCTGGGGCGCCGGCAGTACATAGAACACCACATTGTGGTATTCGTAGGGCGTCAGGTATTCTTCCGCCCGCACGGCATTTCCCTGCAGGGTCATGGCCTGCTGTAAATCATAAACCGTGCGCTGGGGCATGAGCTGCAAATAATTGCTCACATCCCCGAACTGCAGGTCAAAATCCACCAGGCAGACTTTTTTCCCCTGACGGGCCAGCTCCGAAGCCATGTTGGTACTGATAAGGGTCTTGCCCACCGCCGAAGCGGTGCTGAAAAAGGTGATGACAACACCATTTATTTCCTGTGTAAATTCACCCATAATCTCTCGAAGTCTCCTTATTTACCCTGGCTGCCGCTTACCGGCATAATGTTATCCAGGGGGCTGGTCTCATCCTGAACCACGGCTTTTTTCTTCTTATCCGGCTTTTCCGGAATGGGGCCGTTCACATCCACACTCTGCATAGCCTCCATTTCGCGGCGGTTGTCATTGAAGTAATCTGCCATCTTGTCTGACATCTTAACTTCCGTATTCTCATTAACCACCCGCGGCGTCAGCAGAATCATGATTTCTGATTTCTGACGGGTATCATTATGATATTTGAAGAGCTCACCCAGAATAGGAATATCTCCCAATACAGGAACCTTCTGTACGATTTTGCTGTCTTCAGAATTCAAAAGGCCGCCAATGGCCATGGTCATTCCCGAAGGAATCGTCACCGTAGTTTGTGCCGAACGTGTGGACAGGCCTGGCATACTATAACCATTTGCCACCACACTGTTACTCCAATCTAAGCGGCTTACTTCAGCTTTAATTTTCGCCACAATATTTCCTTGCTTGTCCACTGTAGGGCTGATAAGATTCAGCGAAATACCATAGGGCTTGTATTCTACAGATATATTATTGCTGGAACTTGATGCTACAGGATAGGGAATCTGTCCACCTACTAAAATGCCTGCAGACTTACCGCTCATTGTAGTAATATTGGGCCGAGACACAATCCGCGCTTTACCTTGTTGCACTAAGAGCCGTAACTGTGCATTTATCCGAGAAAAATGCGTATAGAGCCAATTGCGAGTATACCAGTGACTACCTTTACTGCGCATAGCACCATAGCTCTCCCCTGCCCAAAATAAGCCAACATCACCGCCAGAAGAACTATTGGAGACATTAACAGGGGTTGAAGTACTTGACCAATTTATACTGTCCGCACTTGCACTATCAAGCCCGCTACTACTAAGTCCACTTAACTTTACACCGCTGGCTGAAGCAGTAGTTTGTGTTGAGGTGTTACTACTGCTCCCTCCCTGCGCAACAGACGAATATGTTATTCCTAACTTTTTAGCTGCATCGGAATTAATCTCGATAACCAGAGCTTCCATATTTATTTGGTCAGGATTCTCCATATCCAGAAGATTAATAACCCGCGCACTGCTATCCACCTGTTCTTCTGTAGAAACTTCCGTCGTCATATTTTCCGAAGAACCGTTACTATTCCCTAACTTCAAAGACTCTTTCTTTGCTTTCGTTGGGTCTTCGCCCACATAAAGGCAGGCAACCTTAAAGGCCAAATCCTTTTCGTACTGGTTTCTGACTGTGCCTCGCAAAAGCACCCGGTCTCCCACCATCTGCACGGTCACGCCTGGCAGATTGATGGCCTGTTCAATGGCTGCGGCCAGACCTTTATCTTCATTATTGACACTGACGGTGAAATCCTGACGCATCCCATTAGCCGTCCATACGTTTACCGTCGTGGTGCCCTGCTTTATCGCTACAATGTTGATGGCGAACTTGCCCAGTTCCTGCACATCCGCAATCTTGGGGTTGCCAACGGCTACTCTTGTAATC
>NZ_JAILPX010000126.1 GCF_024699275.1 Selenomonas sp. | reverse complement strand
CCACGGATAGCTTCCCTGCTTCAACACTTCAGGGTCATGGTTTGATTCCAAAATCAGCACATCAGCACCTTCCAGAGCCGCTTGCACGCTGGAGGTCACAAAGCCCAGGTCTGTTGCCAAGGTTACGTTCTTGCAGCCTTTAAGCCGATAGCCCACAGGCTCTGCGGCATCATGTGAGATATTAAAACTCTCAACCGCCAGCCCGTTAACGGAAAAGCGCTCCCCCACAGGGCAGAAACATTCTGCCGGAATCGCCGCCCGTTCCTTCATGTGCTCAATCGTGCCCTGACGGGTGAAGATGGGCAAGTGATACCACTTCGAGAGCGTCACCAGCCCCGCCACATGATCGCGGTGCTCATGGGTAATCAATACGCCGTCCAAAGATGCGGCATCCACGCCTAGCCCCGCCAGGCCCTTTTTAATTTTCGTGGCACTGATGCCAGCATCAATCAACAATTTCGTGCCGTCCATTTCCACAAAAACGGCATTCCCCTTGCTGCCACTGGCCAAAATCCTAACCTGCATCTCTACGGCTCCTATCATAACACTTGACTATGTAAATTATCTGTAAAGATAACACTTTTTCATTATAACGCTATATGCAGCGCAACGCTAGTCCCTTTAGGGATTCAGATTTTGTCATACCAGCCCAGTCGAAAGTCCATGGCAACTTATTCCTGCGCCAGTACACGCAAGCGTGTAAATCGCTTAGGACTTACATAAACAAAAAGGTCTCGGCGGCTTGTTCCTGAGCATTTTACGCGCAAAGCGCGTACTTGCGCAGGAATAAGTCGCCGAGACCTTTATTCACGATGTTATACGAACCCGAACCCCATCGTGGTATTTACTTAGATGTTGTACACGCGTACGGAGCTGGAGTTACCCTTGCCAGCCTTCACACCAGACGTGATGATGGTCATATCGCCACGCTGTACGAGGCCTTCCTTAACAGCAGCAGCCGTAGCGTTGCTGAGCATTTCATCGGCATCGCTCCACATGGAACCGAGTACCGGATATACGCCCCAACGGAGGTTCAGCTGACGCAGAGCCTTTTCGCTCGGCGTATAAGCTACGATAGCAGCTTTCGGACGATACTTGGATACAACTTTCGTCGTGTAGCCGGATTCAGTCGGCGTGATGATAGCCGGAACATCGAGCTCATAAGCCATCTGTACCGTAGCATGAGCGATAGCACGCGTACGGGATTTCAGGTGCTGCAGACCGCGTTCTACAAAGAGTTCCTTGTATTCGAGGGAGCTTTCGATGCGCTGTGCAATGCGGTTCATCGTGGAAACAGCTTCTACCGGATAGTCACCGGAGGCCGTTTCACCGGACAGCATGATAGCATCCGTACCATCGAGAATAGCGTTACCAACGTCAGAAACTTCTGCACGGGTCGGACGCGGATTGCGTTCCATGGAGTCAAGCATCTGCGTAGCAACGATAACCGGCTTGCCAGCAGCGTTGCACTTACGGATGATTTCCTTCTGAATAAGGGGCACATCTTCTGCCGGAACTTCTACGCCCAGGTCACCACGGGCAACCATGATACCATCGGAAACTTCGAGGATTGCATCGAAGTTCTTAACACCTTCGAGGTTTTCAATCTTCGGAATGATTTCCATGCGGCCATTGTGCTCTTCGATGAGCTTCCGGATAGCCAGCACGTCATCCGGACGCTGAATGAAGGAAGCAGCTACGAAATCCATATCCTGTTCGCAGCCGAAAATGATGTCCTTAGCATCCTGTTCGGAGATAGGAGGCAGACCCAGGGATACGCCCGGAGCAGCTACGCGCTTACGCGTGCTCATCTTGCCGCTGTTCTGAATCGTCGTAACGATGTCCTTGCCCTTGATTTCATCGACTTTGAGGGCTACGAGACCATCGGAGAGGAGCAGGGTATCGCCCGGCTTAACTTCCGTGTAAAGACCTTTGTGGTTTACGGAAACATGAGTTTCATCACCCGGTTCATCGTCATAGGTCAAAGTGAATTTGTTGCCCTTTTCGAGCATAACTTTGCCATCTTTGAACTCGCCCAGACGCATTTCCGGACCTTTGGTATCGAGGATTAAAGAGATAACCTTGCCAGCCTTCTTGGCAGCTTCACGAACCATATTGATACGGCCAAGATGTTCTGCGTGGTCACCATGGGAGAAGTTGAAGCGTGCGCAGTTCATGCCATTGGCAATCAGTGCATCAATTACGCCCGGTTTCTCTGTGGACGGACCCTGCGTGCAAATGATTTTCGTCTTTTTTAACATGTTGTAAACCCCACCTATTCTTTTACTACATATTATATTTTAGACGGACACCTCCGAGATTCGGAGTCGCTGTATGGCGTCCTGTCTACGGCCTAAGTTAACAGGGAAATACATTCCACGGGGGAAGCACATCCCATCAGCTACTATTCTACACTCTTTGTCCCCATAAGTAAAACATTTTTGGCAAAAATCTGCGGAAAAATATATTTTCTGAAAAGCGGCTCATTACTTGAACTTTATTGCCTTTATTCTCTGATATAGCGGGCGTTTATCCCTATTGATTGGAATTGTTCCCACAGTCAAAAAAAGCTTATCTTTCCAGTCAAAATCATCGATATATCTATAAGGAAAGTGTTGCACTTCCTAAAAAGCAGAAAGGAGGTTTTATCATGTCTACCATTTCGGCAATGACCAGGGATACGTACACGATGTACAAGATGGCCCAGGGAGGCACGCAAGCCACCACCACAGCACAGAAAGAGGCCAGTAAAGCAGAAGAAAGCACCAGCGGATCTTCTGCCCAAAGCAAAAGCTATGCTACGGCAGCAGCCAATGTCAGCCAATTGAGCAATCTGGTCGGGTCTTTCGACTCGGCTTATGGCAGCAAAAAATCCAATGCCGCCCAGGACTCCATCAGCAGCCTTTGGTCCGGGTACACCAATTCGTACGCTTCCAGTACAAGCGTGGCTAATCTCAGTGCCCTTTCCGGGGTAACGTCCAGTGCAGCAGGACTTGTAAACTCTTACAATGAAGCCAAGTCCACCTTCGACACGCAGTTCAAGGCCTATATGGGCGATCTCAAATCATCCGCCCAAACGGTCCGGAACATGAGCTACGAATTCAGCACGGACGACATCCAAGAAGCCGAGGACGGCACAAAGACATACAGCGATGGACTCAAAAAAGCCATCAGCAATGTCAAGCAGCTGGTTTCCGACTACAACGATGCCTTAGACCTCACCAGCGATTACAGTAGTGTGGGAAAGAGAATGGAATCACTCCATAAGTCGTTCGCCGACACCACATACCGGGCTGATACCTACAAGCAGCTGGGGATTACGGTGGATAGCTCGACTGGCAAGCTGAGCGTCGACGAAGACAAGCTGGCCACAGCTCTCACGGAGAACGGCGACCGGGCAGAAAACGCCTTAGGTGCCAACGGTTTAGCCGGCAAAGCAGAACAGCACCTGGCTCAGGCCAACAACCAGAGCGATAAGCTATTCCCCTCTTTACAGAGCATGTTCGGCAATTCCATCAAGACGGCCTCAGCCTACACCAACCCACAGGTACTGAATGCAACCGTTCAGTACGGCATGATTGGCAATCTCTTCAGCTCCATGTTCTAATACGTCAAAACGATAAAGCGGAAGATACTTGCCAAGCAAAAGCCCGGTGGCTGGTAATCCTTTTCCGTCGCGTCAGGCAAGACTGCATACGCAACGGAAAAACATTGCCAGCCACCGGGCGTCTTTTTGCTATTACGGCCCTTCATACGTGCCAACGGCAGTTGAGAAATATCCCTCAACTGCCGTTTCGTCTATTTACTGCTGCTCTTGTCGCATTTCGTCTTTCATTTTACTGTACATCAGCCGCCACATCCCAGCCCAGCTGCAATGCTTTCATATTCGCTTCTACTGTATGAGGCGGTACGCGCTTTTTGACAAAGGCCCTAACCGTATTCAGCTGTACCAAATCGGTAATCCGCACCAATGCACCTAAGGCTACAATATTGGCGAACAGGGATTTGCCCAGTTCCTCCGCAGCCAGTTTAGTGATGGGCAGACGCACCACATGAGGAAAGTCTGGTGTTTCCGGCACCAGGCTGTCATCCAGAATCAAGAGCCCGTCTTTGTGGAGGTCTACGAAATACTTATCTGCCGCCTTCTGCGTCATGGCCAAAACAAGGTCCGGCACTTCCACATGGGGATGATAAATCGTCTCATCACTGATGATGACCTCCGCTTTCGATGCGCCCCCGCGGGCCTCAGGGCCATAGGACTGACTCTGGGCCGCCTCTTTCCCTTCCGCTACAGCCGCTTCCGCCAGAAGGATGGCTGCCGTAATAACCCCCTGCCCGCCGGAGCCAGAGAGTCTCAATTGTTTTTTCATCAACGTGCACCCCCTGCCCGTTCAATAACCTGATCATAGGCCGTATCATAATCCATCGCCGTTGCTTTATAGAGCAGGCCTATGGGGAATTTTTCCGGCGCTGTTGCTTCCGGATTCCGTTTATCCCAAGCCGCTTTCATCACCGCATTATCCCGCATCCACTTGAGCATATCCGCAGGCGATCCCAGTTTATTCTTGCGCCCATAGGCTGTTGGACACTGTACCAAGGCCTCCACAAAGGAGAAACCATGATTATCAAAAGCTGCCGCAATCATATCCGTCAAATGCTGCACATGGAAGGCCGTGGAACGAGCCACATAGGTTGCGCCAGCGGCTTCCGCCAATGCGCAGGCATCAAAGGGACGGTCAACGGAGCCATAGGGAGCCGTCGTGGCCTTACGGCCGGTAGGAGTCATTGGCGATGCCTGACCGCCCGTCATCCCATAAATATTGTTGTTGAACAGCACCACCGTCAAATCCACATTCCGGCGACAGCCATGGATGAAGTGATTGCCTCCAATAGCTGTGCAGTCCCCATCCCCGGTGATAACCACCACATTGAGTTCCGGCCTTGCCAGCTTAATACCGGTGGCAAAGGGAATTGCCCTCCCATGAGCCGTATGCAGGGTATCAAAATCCATATACCCGGAAGCACGGGAAGAACACCCGATGCCCGATACGATTACCGTATTGTCCTGATTGAGTTCCGGCCGCTTGGCAATTGCCTGGACAATGGCCTTCATCGCTATGCCATTGCCACAGCCGGGGCACCAAAGATGCGGAAGGCGGTTCTGACGAAAATATTGTTCGTATTCTCTTTCTGCCATCATCCCTCAACCTCCTTCATCATAGCCTCGATACCTGCCACGATCTCACCAGGCTCAAAAGCCCGCATATTATACTTGCCGCACAAGGTAACAGGGCAGGCTCCCTTTGCTGCCCGCTGTACCTCATAGACGATTTGACCATAATTGAGTTCCGCCACCATAATGCCCTTTACCTTCGCCGCCAAAGCCGCAATAACCTTATCCGCAAAGGGCCAGATGGTCAACAGACGCAAAAGCCCCACTTTCCTGCCAGCAGACCTGGCCTCTCGCACCGCTTCATAGGCCGTCCGGGCCGTACCGCCAAAAGATACCACCGCATACTCAGCATCATCCATGAAGTAACCCTCCGTATGAATGATTTCATCGCCTGCCCGGGCAATCTTTTCATGCAGCCGAAAAATGGCATCCTCCGTGACCTTAGGACTTCCCACAGGAAACCCTGTCTCATCATGGATAAGCCCGGTCACATGGATATGATACCCTTCACCAAAATCCGCCACATTGGGCACCAAATCCTCCGCCGGCGAAAAGGGCTGATAACCTTCCACCCGGGTTTTCGCTGGTTTACGGCGGGGATAAATATCCACCTTTTCCGGCAGTTCTACCTTTTCCCGCAAGTGACCTACCATCTCATCCATAAGAAGCATCACCGGCGTGCGGAAACGTTCCGCGTAATTCACCGCCATCACAGTCGCATCAAAAGTTTCCCGCACACTCCAGGGAGACAGGGCAATCACCGGATGATCCCCATGGGTACCCCAGCGCACCTGCATAACATCCCCCTGCGATGGTGCTGTAGGCTGTCCGGTAGAAGGACCTACCCGCTGCACATCCACCAGTACGCAGGGAATCTCCGCACAGGCCGCATAGCCAATCAATTCCTGCTTCAGCGAAAAACCCGGACCAGATGTGGCATCCATAACCTTGCAACCAGCCAGCGAAGCTCCCAGGATTGCGCCCATGGAAGCGATCTCATCTTCCATCTGGATAAATTTCCCGCCATGCTGCGGCAGGAGTTTGGCCATGGTTTCCGCAATCTCTGTGGAGGGGGTAATCGGATAACCAGCAAAGAAATTAACTCCTGCCGCAATGGCTGCTTCTGCACAAGCCTCATTGCCTTGCATCAATCTCGCTTCACTCATGCCACGCCCCCCTTTTCTGCAACTTCATCCACAAATATTGCATAATCCGGACAACGCAGTTCACACTGACCACAACCGATACAAGCTTCCGGATTCTGCACGACAACCTTGCCCAGCTCATCAATAGCCAGAACTGACTTCGGACAAAAGGCCGCACAAATGCCGCATCCTTTACACCGCGCCAACTTGACGCTAATCTCTGCCTTCACAAAACCCGCCTCCTAAAATATCTATCAATGTATAACTTATTTTGTATATTTACTATACATGCTCACTATATGTTTTACATAATAGCAGATAATTATATATAAATCCACTATTTTTGTAAATTTAAGTAATGTATACATAAACATCACGCCACTCATCTTCTTTTACTAATGAGGTTCCCCCTTACCAAAGCTTTCCCGGTCTTGATGTATTCCCTGCCACCTGGCAACAATCCTGCCCCATAGCCAACGAATCAATAATAAATCAAAAAATTTCTCTGCAAAAATACCCAATAATGTGGTATACTGTGGGGGTAGGTTTGCTACTGTTACATGACCATGTAATAGCAGCAGGATTTTTTCCTATTATTGTCGAAAAGTTTATAAGATGGTGAGTATAATCGCATAATGCTCACTTTCAGGAAGAGGTGAGAAACATGACATTCGTCCTGATAACGGGTTCCATCATGGCTATCAGCATCTTCCTCATTTATCGGCTATGTCGCTATTTTGGCATTGAAATGAAGTGGACTTCACTGGTGCTCTGTGCTGTGATGGCCTTTGTCGTCAATGGCATGGCAATCACCATGAGTCCCTTCCTTGACCGTGGGCACTACCTGCGCCTAGGGATATTAGTCGTAACGGCAGCAGCCGTAGTAACCCTTTTCAATGAACGGATGCTGCGCCGTGAGGAAGCCCTTGCCGGCCATCATTGTGCTGTTCTTCCAACAGCGGAACTCCCCGTGGAAGAGGATTCACCTGTTGAAGACACAATATTGCAAGCGCGGCGCCAGGATTCACCTACAGTTGCGGAGGAATCCGCAAAAGAAACGGTCACGCCCACGGACAATACCACGGAGAAGACCGATGTACCTGTTGCAGCCATATCAGCTACGGCCAAACCTCAGGAAAACAACGAGGCCGAAAAGGCTGTGGCAGAAGCTCGATTAGCCGCCCAGGCTATCGCAGACAAAAAGGCAAAACAAGACGCAGAAAAAGCGCAAAAAGAGGCTGAAGCAGCTGCCGAAGCAGAAGCTAAGGCAAAAAAAGCTGCTCAGGAACGGGCTGCCCAAAAGAAACGGGAAGAAGCCGCTCGCAAGAAAGCAGAGGCTGTGGCAAAGAAACAAGCTGCCGCCAAAGCCAAGGCCGAAGCCGCAGAAAAAGCGCGCCAAGAAGCTGCCGCAAAAAAAGCCCAACAGGAAAAGGAACTGGCCGAGAAGCAAAAAGTTCACGAACAGAAACTCAAACAGGAGTTATCCTCTATGGACAGTCTGGATGCAATTCTGGACTTTGCCTACGAAACAAAAGATACGCAGCCCAAAGATGCGATTTTTGCTTATCGCGAAGCCATCACCCGCTATGGCGATGATGACTACACGCCATTCCTTATCATCGAGCTGGGTAACCTTTACAAAGAACAAGCCAATTATCGTGGCGCCATTGCCACTTACAAACAGGCACTGGATATGCCGATCATTGCCCGAAACGATACCATGCGTCAGGAATTTACCAAAAACATCCATTACCTTGGTACCGTTCAGGATATACTTGCCAAACATGCTGCGCTTTCTACGCCCTTCCCGCAAATTCCGGGAAACATCATGCAGGAAATCGAAACCGAATTTCAGGCTCACAGTGACAGCGCAAAATAATTGGAGGAATCATTAATGAAGAAAAGTGTAGAAATCCTTGGTCTTCCCATCATCAGTATCACGGAAGGCCGCGAGTTGGGCGTCAGCAAAACGCTCCTCATCGATGCCAAAAACGGCACGGTTGCCGCAATCACCATTGAAGATGCGGATTGGTACCGTGGAGTTAAACTCATCCCTTATGAATCCGTTATCGCCATCGGCGACGATGCTGTCACCATCACCAACAGTGAAAACATCCTGACCTTGGATGCTGCCGGTGATTACGAAGCCCTGCTGGATGAAAATATCCGCATCATCGATACGAAAGCCATCACCAAATCCGGTACGATTCAGGGCAAGGTCACGGAGCTCTATATCGGTGACGATGGTAAAATTGAAAAATGCGAAATTACAGCACCCGATGGCACTACTTCCGACGTTGCAACCGATCAGATTTCCATCTTCGGTAAGCAGGTAACGGTTATTGATCCCACCGGGGAAAAAAAAAATAATGTAATGCCCAGCACTCCGGCTGCTCCTAAGGCTGCGCCGGCAGAACCAGCTGCACCTAAAGAAGAAGAGGCCCCCAAGGCGCCGGAAGCACCTAAAGCTCCGGAACCGGCTAAGGAAGAAGAAGCCCCCAAAGAAGAGGTGCCCAAAGAAGAAGCAAAGCCGGAACCAAAAAAAGAAGCGCCTAAGGCTGCTCCAGCTCCCAAGGCTGAACCCAAGAAGGAGGCTCCCAAAGCTTCTGAAGCCACGAAACAGGCCGCTGCCGACAAAGCCTCCGAGGAACGCCATCGCCGCTTTCTCCTGGGTAAGAAGGCCGCTCGCGACATTAAGATGGATAACGGCATCGTTATCGTAGAAGCGGGCCAGGACATCACGGAAGAAGTTCTGCAGAAGGCAAAGCTGGCCAACAAGTTCATCGAACTTTCCATGAACGTACAGTAACAGCAAAAATCCTTTCCGTATAATTGCGGAAAGGATTTTTTTATTGGCAGGAATCCCTCCCTTCTTCGCGAAATACAATAAGAAACGGATACATTTCGCGATAGAAAGGAAGCGATCAATATGCACAAGCCACAAGGAAGTATCAAGACATTGTTCGTAATCAGCATCATTCTGCTGACCGGCATACTGCTTGCCATTCAAACCGTTATCAACATCGGACAATTCAAGGGCAGTATGGAGGAACAGGTCAAAGCAACCTTGATGGAACAATCCGGCTCCATCGCTGGAAAACTCGACCAGCGCATCCTGCAGGTAGCCCAGAAAACAGAAGGCCTGGCCCGTGGAATAAGCAAACTGAAAGCCTACGACACCGATGTGATGTACGGTATGGCCGATGGTTATGTACTCTCCGATCCGTTGGTTATCGGCAGCGGCTTCTGGTTTGAGCCCTTCGCCTACCAATCGGACATCGAATACTTCGGCCCCTACCGGGCAAAGAACAACAAGGGTTCCGTGGATTTAGACATGGAATACAGCAATGCCGAATATGGCTATACCAGGATGGATTGGTATCAGAACGCCATGAAAGCTCCCGGCAAGGTAGCCTGGACCGGCCCCTACCTCGATGAACTGAGCGGCACCACCATGCTGACCAGCGCTGCTGCCGTACAAAAAGATAGCCAGGGCGTAGGTACCGTCACCGTAGATATCGGCATCACCGAACTGGAAGACTATATCAAGAACATTCAGGTCGGCCAGAACGGCTATGCCTTCCTGGTCAGCAAAGAAGGCTTTTACCTGGCTTCCCGTGATGACAGCAAGAACATGAAGGTCAAAATCACCGAAGAAAGCGCGCCGGAACTCTCTTCCCTGGGGCAAAAAATCGTAAATCTCAGTGAAGTAACGCTGACCGAAAGCAGCGCATTTGGTGAAGACAGCTATATTCTGGCCACTCCCCTGTGCATCGATAACCTCAAACTGGTACTGGTAGCACCACAATCGGACTATGCCGGCCCCATCACAAAATCCATCTACATCAGCATCATCATGGCTGTCCTGGTCATGATGATCCTCTGCACGGCGATGATCATGATCTTCAACCGCCGCATCGGCGGCCCCATCAACTATCTGATGGAAGAAGCCAGCAAAATTGCTGAGGGCAATCTCCAAAGCCAGCTCCACATCACCGCTGAAGATGAAATGGGAAGCCTGGGTAACTCCCTCAACAATATGATTGCAAAACTGCGGGGGATCATCGGTCAGGTCAACAATATGTCCCAGCAAGTAGCCGATGCCAGCGAAGAACTGACCGCCAGCGCGGATCAGTCCGCTCAAGCCTCCCATATGGTGGCCGACAGCATCGTCTCCATAGCCGAGGGTGCCAGTGAACAGGCCGTAGACGCCGGCAATATTCAGGCCACCGCCGAACAGGTAACGGAATCTGCCCAGGATATCGTCAAAGGTACGAAACGGGTTTACGACCATGCCATCCAGGCAAAAGACAAGATCACCACCGGTCGCAATTCCATCGTCCAGGCCGTAGAACAAATGAATAACATCACCGCCAGCACCGACAGCATTCAAGAATCCATCCAGAAGCTGGATACCAGTTCCCAGCAGATTGCCGATATCGTACAGATGATCACCGGCATTGCTGAACAGACCAACCTGCTGGCCTTAAACGCCGCCATCGAAGCAGCCCGGGCAGGCGAAGCCGGCCGCGGCTTTGCCGTAGTTGCCGATGAGGTACGCAAACTGGCCGAAAGTTCCAATGGAGCATCCCAGCAGATTGCCCAGCTGGTACAGGGCAACCTGCAGGATATGAAACTGGCGGTTGATGCCAGCACCAGCGGTGCCCAGAGCGTACAGGAAGGCATTGCCACGGTACAGTCTGCCGATAGGGTATTCGAAGAGATTGTAACCGTCATCGACGATTTGACCAGTCAGATTCAAACCATTGCCAAGGGTATCGAATCCATGGCCAAGGAAAACGAACGCATGCTACAGGCCAGCATCAACATTGCCCAGACCAGCGGCAAGAACTCCGACGAAGCCCAGTCCGTATCCGCCGCCGGCGAGGAACAAAGTGCCTCCATGCACGAAATTTCCGATGCCGCCCGGAATATGGCTCAGCTGGCCGGAGATTTGCAGGCCGAGATGAAGAAGTTCAAATTATAACGCCAAAGACATAGCGAGCAATAGTCTTGAGATAAGCATCGAGCCTGACCATAATAAAATGGACAGGCTCGATGCTTATTCGTTATACATTCGAAAATTTATTACTCGGCATCCGACAGGATATCCTGTAGATACTGACCAAATTTTTCTTGTAAATCCGGACGGCGCAGGGCATATTCCACTGTGGCCTTCAAGAACCCCAACTTATCCCCCACATCATAGCGAATTCCCTCGAAATCGTATGCATAGACCGGTTCCCGATGTGCCAAGACCCGCAAAGCATCGGTAAGCTGAATCTCACCGCCCTTGCCCGGCAGGGTGTTTTCCAGAATAGAGAATATCTGCGGTGTAATCACATAACGCCCCAATACCGCCATCCGACTAGGCGCTTCTTCCACGCTCGGTTTTTCCACCATATCCAGCACCTTGAGCATCCGTTCATCATCTGTGGCAACGCCATCCACAATACCATAGGAAGAAACCTTCTCCTGCGGCACCGTCTGACAGCCGAGCACCGAACCGCCAGTTGCTTCATAAACATCTATCAACTGGCGCAGTGCCGGTCTACCTGATTCATTGTAAACCACATCATCCCCCAGCAGCACAGCAAAGGGTTCGCCGCCCATAAAAGCTTTGGCACACAGAATAGCATCCCCTAACCCCTTCATTTCCCGCTGACG
>NZ_JAILPX010000102.1 GCF_024699275.1 Selenomonas sp. | reverse complement strand
TCTTAGCGATGAGCAGAAGAAATTGCTGGCAGATGCCAAGGCACTGGAGAAGAATCTGCGTTATCCCTTGGACAAGACAAAGGCCATGCCTGTCGCCTTCGAAGGGGATGATTTGACCTATGATGAGCGGGACGGCAGTTTTGTAGCTAAGGGCCACGTGGATATTGTGCAGATGGATGCCCATCGGTTCCAAGGGGAAGAAGTTAACGGTAATACAAAGACTCAGGATGTGTATGTGCCGGATAAGGCGCATATGTTGCAGATGACGCCGGGGCAAAGCCGTATAACTTTAGATGGCTATAAGGCACATTATAATTACGGCAAAAGCACAGGTGAAATGGATAATATCAAAGGTAAGGTTGGTAATAAGTATGTTACTGGCAAACGCATTGAGTTTTATCCGGATCGCATCGTGATTTACGAGGGAACACAAACCAAATGTGGCGCAAAGAATCCTGACTACCAGTTAAAGGCAAAAAAGATAACAGTATATCCCAATGATAAGACTGTGTTGGAGAATGTGAAATTCTGCATTCGGGGGAAGACCATATATTCACGCAAGTATTATGAGGTGAAGGCTGGGGAAAATGGTACCGAAAACTATCCCAAGATTGGCTACGACAACAGTGATGGTGTTTGGATACAGTGGGATTTTAGCCAGCCGATTACGAAGCATGTAGCGGCGAATGCCAATTTGCATGTGACAACCAAAGATGGGTGGCGCAGCAATTATGATGTAACCTGGAGTAACGCTGGTATGCGTACTGGGGTCACCTATGGTTACTTTGAAGATAGTGATAGCAACTGGGTAAAGAAGCAGCCATCTGCCTTCTGGAGCTATGGACACAAGATTGGAGACTCTCATCTCAACTATGGATTGAGCGCCGAATATGGACGCTGGTATAATAATGGCATTCATAGCAATCATGGAAAATATGGTATTAGCCTTAGCCATGATGCTATAAAATTTAATCGTTATGCTTTGTATCTTAACACGGGGTATAGTGTTACGACGGAGTCTTATAATCAATCCCGAGTGAATGGCTGGTCTTGGTCGGCATTGTTAACCAAGGACTTCGATGAACGTTGGGCAGCGTATGCAGGCTATTATTACAGTCAATCAAACAAGAAAAATTCATTGTTTAAATTTGATACTCCGGATACAGCGCGTAGAATAGATTGCGGTTTGAGTTACCGCCTGGACAGTAAGAATCGTTTTGTTGTTGGTTCTCGTTATGATTTGGAAGCTAACAAATGGTTAAAGGTTGATTACTATTGGTATCATGACTTCCATTGCACGCAGATGATTGTCCGTTATAGATCCAAGGAAAACAGTTGGAATATCCGTTGGCAGTTTACTCCGTGGTAACCATGTTGCATATTTAAAGAAGGAAGATTATGAAGCAGGAACTTGAATCCATTGTGGATGAATTTCAAGGAAAACGAATACTGGTTATTGGCGATATGGTGGCGGATATCTATTTGGATGGCCGCATTTCCCGTATTTCCCGGGAAGCACCGGTTTTGGTGTTGCAACAGGCTGGCGAAAAGGTAGTGGCCGGCGGTGCTGCCAACGTGGTTAACAATGTAGCTACGTTGGGGGGCAATGTCTTTGCGGTTGGTCTTTTGGGCCTGGACAATGCCGCCAAGGGGCTAAAAGAAGCGTTGGAGAAGAATGGTGCCCATACGGAAGGCCTGTTCTGTGACGAAAAGCGGCCTACCATTTCCAAGACTCGCATTATCGCTGGCGGCCGGGCGACTGTCAGCCAGCAGATTGTCCGCATTGACAAGGAAAGTGACAAGCCCATGCAGAAGGCTCACGAGAGCCAGATTATGCAGTATATTAAGGGGCTGCTGCCAAAGATTGATGGGGTGGTGCTCAGCGACTATGGTTCCGGCACCATTACGGAAAAGCTGCAGCAGCAGATTATCTCCTATTGCCGTGCGCATAATATTCCTAGCATGGTGGACAGCCGTTATGATATTCACCGTTTCAAGGATATTGGTTATGTGAAGCAAAATGATGCGGAACTGGCTGCCGCTGTAGGGCGGGAGCTTAATGATGATGAAAGCATATTCACAGCAGGTCAGGAACTTTTGGA
>NZ_JAILPX010000095.1 GCF_024699275.1 Selenomonas sp. | reverse complement strand
GAGCAGTTCATAGAAACCCTCAGTGCAGTCTTTGATCTCATAAGCAAGACGCTTCTTGCCCCAACGATCTTCTTTATCGATAGTACCGCCGTTTTCGGTGATGAGCTTAGTGAACTTGCTGATAACAGCGTTCGTAGCTTCTTCTTCCATCGGTTTCACGATAAAAATGACTTCGTACTTTCTCACGAAATCACCTCCCTCTCTGGTCTTTGGCTCCTGCTCACACAGGAGCAGAGGTTGAAATATTATTTCAACTCAAAACTTATTTGTCTAACGACTAGACGATTATACCATTTACAGCAGCGGTTTGCAAGGAAATTTTTTATTTTTCCACGCAAGGACCATCATTTTTCCCTCGCGGAAACTGGCGCGTTTAATCTTGCCCGGACTTCCTGCCAATCAGCCATAAACCTTTCTACATGAGCGTAAAAACGGGCATTATGATAGCGTTCCAGCAAATGAGTCAGCTCATGGAGAATCACATATTCCAAACAGATTAGCGGTTTCTGGGCCAGCTGGACATTCAGCCATATGCGCCTGGCCACGATATTACAAGTCCCCCAGCGGGTCTTCATGTATTTCGTGCGCCATTCATGGGCCTTAAGGCCGGTAATCCGCTCCCATTTGGGCAAAAGCACAGCAGCCTGTTTAATGAGTTCGGTCCGGTATACTTCCCGCATAAACCTGTCCCGCCATTCTACGCTGGCTTTTTTCGGCAGATAGATGAGCAGCTTATCGCCCATAATCCTGTAGGCTGGTTTTGCCGACTCGATGACCACCAATGCGTATTTTTGCCCCCAAAGATACACCGCTTCTCCCGATATGTAGCGGTGAGCAGGCACCAACGGGCTGTTCTGGATGCGTTTAATCTGTTTGCGCACCCAGGGAAGGTTACTGCGCACAAATCCTTCAATGACTGCCCGGTTCACCCTTAGGGGCGCCGAAACCACCACATTGCCATAAGGCGGTTTCACACGCAGATGCATGTTCTTGATTCTCTTTTTCTGCACATCCACGAGGACATCTGCCACCTGTATCTGCATAAAACCTCCCCCACACAAAAATAATGCCTTGCCCGTAAATCCCTGCAACCACAAATAACTGGAAGGAGCCAAACGCCATGGGTTCAGCCCCTCCCAGTTATCCAAAGACAAAGTATTTTCGTCAACTATCTGCAGACAAGACGCCAACCGTCACTCGTGCCGCCAATAGTTCAAGGACATTCATTTCTTAAAGAGATTCTTGAGGTTATCCAGGAAACTCTTCTGTTCCGGATTGACCTTATCTCCGCTGATTTCGCCAAACTCCTTAAGCAGTTCCTTCTGACGCTGGTTGAGATTCTGGGGCGTGAGCACCTTGATGACCACATGCTCGTCCCCACGGCCATTGCCCCGCAAGTGTGGAATACCACGATCCCGCAGGCGCAGAATCTTACCGGACTGCGTACCCGCCGGCACTTTGACTTCCACTGTACCGTCGATCGTCGGTACCTGTACCTTATCCCCCAAAGCTGCCTGCACAAAGGAAATCGGCACTTCCACAATTACATCATAGCCATCGCGCTGGAAAATCTTATGGGGCTTGATGAAGATATAAACGTAAAGATCGCCGTTTCCGCCACCGCGAACACCGGCTTCACCACCACCGGATACACGAACCCGGGAACCATTGTCCACACCTTTGGGAATGTTGACTTTGATTTTCCGCGTAACCTTCTTGCGGCCTGTACCATTACAATTGGAGCAGGGATTTTTTACAATCTTGCCTGTTCCATGGCAGCGTCCGCAGGTAGTCTGATTGACCATACGGCCAAAGGGCGTATTGGCCACGGTCTGCCGGGTACCTGTACCATTACAATCGGGGCAGGTCTCAGGGCTGGTTCCCGGTGCCGCACCGGTGCCATGACAATGATCACACTGCTCTGTACGGGGAACCGAAAGCTCTGCCTCCTTGCCAAAGGCTGCTTCCTCGAAGGTAATTTCCAGATCATAGCGCAGGTCGCTGCCCCGCTCCGGACCAGGACGGCCGGAACGGCGCGAACCACCGCCGCCACCGAAGAACATATCGAAGATGTCGCCAAAGCCTTCGCCGCCGCCAAAACCGCCGAAGCCGCCGCCACCGAAACCACCAAAGCCGCCGGCGCCGCCGCCCGTGCCATTGGCAAAGGCATCGTGACCAAACTGGTCATAAGCTGCCTTCTTCTGAGGATCCTTTAAGACATCATAGGCCTCATTGACCTCCTTAAACTTTTCCTCTGCGGTCTTCGGGTCATCACGGTTCAGGTCGGGATGATATTTGCGGGCCATTTTTTTATAAGCCTTTTTGATTTCGGCTTCCGAGGCGCCCTTTTCAACGCCCAGCACCTCATAGTAATCGCGTTTTTCGCTCACGTTGCACCATCCTTAAAAACTATTGGGAGCCATGCATAAGCGGCTCCCAACAATCTATCCAACCGAGAAATTATTTCTTGTCGTCTTTGACTTCTGTGTATTCAGCATCCACTACATCATCATCGGCTTTAGCCTGCTGCTGACCCTGCTGAGCAGCATCAGCGCCTGCAGCACCCTGGCCAGCGGCCTGAGCCTGCTGATATGCAGCTGCACTCATCTCATAAAGGGGCTTCTGCAGTTCCTCTGTAGCCTTCTTGATTGCTTCCGTATCGCCACCCTTGAGGGCTTCCTTCAGCTTGTCAATACCAGCCTGTACATTGGCAGCCTGCGTCTTATCAGCTTTATCGCCCAGGTCCTTCAAGGTCTTTTCTGCCTGATAAGCAAGGCTTTCACCCTGATTCTTGACCTCAACGGTTTCCTTCTGTTTCTTATCCTCAGCTGCATGAGCTTCCGCTTCCTTAACCATGCGGTCGATATCTTCCTTGGTCATGCCGCCATCAGACTGGATGGTAATCTTCTGTTCCTTGCCGGTACCCAAATCTTTTGCCGATACATGCACGATACCGTTGGCATCAATATCGAATGAAACTTCAATCTTAGGAACTCCACGCGGTGCTGGCGGAATATCGGAAAGTTCGAAACGGCCCAGCGTCTTGTTGCCGGCAGCCATCTCACGTTCGCCCTGCAGAACATGGATATCAACAGAAGGCTGATTATCCGCAGCAGTGGAGAATACCTGGCTCTTGTGCGTCGGAATCGTCGTGTTGCGCTCGATAATCTTCGTGCAGACACCGCCCAGGGTTTCGATACCCAGAGACAGCGGCGTAACATCCAGCAGCAGTACATCCTTGACTTCGCCTACAAGAACGCCACCCTGAATAGCTGCACCGACAGATACGCATTCATCCGGGTTAACACCCTTGGAAGGCTCTTTGGACAGGAACTGGCGAATAGCTTCCTGAACAGCCGGAATACGAGAAGAACCACCAACGAGGATTACCTTGCTGATATCGCTGCCGGAAAGGTCTGCATCGGCCATAGCCTTGCGCGTCGGTTCCATGGTGCGTTCAACAAGATCACGGGTCAGTTCATCAAATTTAGCGCGGGACAGCGTCAAATCCAGATGTTTCGGGCCGGAAGCATCAGCCGTGATGAAGGGCAGGTTGATGTTGGTCTGCGTCATGCTGGAGAGCTCAATCTTTGCCTTTTCAGCAGCTTCTTTCAGACGCTGCGCAGCCATCTTGTCCTGGGACAGGTCAATGCTGTTTTCCTTCTTGAATTCTTCAACCATCCAATCCATGATCTTCTGGTCAAAGTCATCGCCGCCCAGATGCGTATCACCATTGGTAGCCAAAACTTCGAAAGTGCCGCTGGAAAGTTCCAGAATGGACACATCGAAGGTACCGCCGCCCAGGTCAAATACCAGAACCGTCTCATCTTCGTCTTTATCCAAACCATAGGCCAAAGCAGCTGCCGTCGGTTCGTTGATGATACGAAGGACTTCCAGACCTGCAATCTTACCGGCATCCTTGGTTGCCTGACGCTGGCTGTCGTTGAAGTAAGCCGGTACCGTAATAACCGCCTGGCTGACCGTTTCGCCTAAATAAGCCTCTGCATCTGCTTTCAGTTTCTGCAGGACCATTGCGGAGATTTCCTGCGGCGTATAATCTTTACCGTCTACGCTTACCTTATAGTCATTCTCACCCATGTGACGCTTGATGGAAGCGATGGTGCGATCCGGATTGGAAACAGCCTGACGTTTTGCCAGCTGACCCACAAGACGCTGACCATCCTTCGTGAAACCCACGACAGACGGGGTAATGCGGCTGCCTTCCGGGTTGGTGATAACAGTAGGCTCGCCGCCTTCCATAACGGATACAACGGAGTTCGTCGTACCTAAGTCAATACCAATAACTTTTGACATGATATATCCTCCTAAAACTTTCTTATCAGTTGATTAACCATCAATTAGCAACTACTTGCACCATGGCAGGCCGGATAACGCGGCCTTTGACCATGTAGCCCTTCTGCAGTTCCTGTGCGATATCATCATCCTCCAGATCTGCATTTTGGACACGCATCACAGCCTGATGGAAGTTCGGATCAAACTTCTGACCTTCTACCTCGATATGCTCCAAGCCATTCTTCTTGAGGATTTCCGTAAACTGGGTGAAAATCATTTCCACACCTTTTTGGAAAGCCTCACTGTCTTTGGCCTCAGCAGCCATGGCCCGCTCGAAATTATCCAACAGCGGCAGCATATCTTTCAGCATCCCCTGGGTGACCACAGCAGAGAGTTCTTCCTTCTCTTTGCTCGTACGCCGACGGAAATTTTCAAAATCCGCCTGCAGGCGAAGCGCCCGGTCCTCCTTCTCCTTGAGGTCTGCCGTCAGTTTTTCAATCTGCGCAGCATGCTCATCCTGAGGTTGCTCAGCTTCTTTTTCATCTTCTGCGCTTTCGCTGGCTGCTTCCTCTGCTTCATCGCTTTCGTCAGCATCGGCAGCATTGATTTCCTGCTGCATTTCCTCCAGCTTTTGCTCATCCTTCTTCTTTAATTCATCTTTCATGAATGATGGCAATTCCTTCACCTCTTTCCAAGGTATTTTATATTTCGCTCCAGAACTGGCAGCTACCAGTGAAAGCGTTTGATAACATTGGTTAAGTTGTTGTTCATATACTCCAGCAGACTCATGGCCTTTGCGTATTCCATCCGGGTAGGTCCCAGCACCGCAATGGTGCCCAAAAGCTCCCCATCCAGATGATAAGTGGCCGTGATGATGCTGCTGTCCTTAAAATGGCTGTCCTCATTCTCCTGACCAATGGTCACTTCCAAGCCATCCCCGATGTGTGCCCGAAGAATATCTTTCATCAATTCTTCCTCTTCCAAGGTCATTAGCATATGCTTGACCTTCTCCACATCGTGATATTCCGGCTGTTCCAGCATATTCGTTGTTCCGCCCAGATATAGGCGTTCCTGCTTGCCGTTATCCAGCGCTCGCTGAATGATGGCCAGGGCCGACTCATAAAGATCTTCATCCCGAATCTCGTCCCGGATTTCTGCCAGCGAATGATGTTCAATGGTCTTAAGCGTATGACCGGCAAGATTCTTATTGATCACAGCTGCCATACGCTGAAAATCCTCAAACTCAGCGCCCTCGGGCATCTCGATAATCTTGTTCTCCACAAACCCTGCATCCGTCATCAGTACCGTAATCACCCGACGGCTATCTAGCGGCAGGAATTGCAGACAACGAAACTGGGCCTGAGTCATCTGGGGTGCCAACACCAGGGAGACATTCTTCGTTATCGCGGAAATCAGACGCGCTGTTTCCTCAAAGACTTGCTCAATGCGCTGTACCCGGGATTTATACCATTTTGCTATCAGTGCCTTTTCCTCATCGCTTACCGGTTTGGGTGGAATAAGTCCATCCACATAAAAGCGGTAACCTTTGGAAGACGGCACCCTTCCAGAAGATGTATGCAAATGCTGAAGATAACCCAGCATTTCCAAATCTGCCATCTCGTTGCGGATTGTAGCAGGACTCACACCCAAATCGTGTTTGCGAGCCAATGCCCGGGAGCCTACGGGTTCAGCCGATTCAATATAATCGTCTATAACTGCCTTCAACACACGCTGCTTGCGCTCATCCAGCTCATATAGCTTACCGGCCATATGCTCCCTCCTCCTGACCCTGTTAGCACTCTAAAAAGGTGAGTGCTAAACTTAAGTCTATAAGCATGATACCGCGAATAAAACAAAAAGTCAAGAGATAAAAATCAAAAAGTCAAAAAACACAATAAGCGGCAGGGAAAATTCCCCGCCGCTAGAGTAGACCCTTATTCCATTACGACAACCGCCTCAATCTCACACAAGGCACCCGCTGGCAAATCCTTGACTGCCACACAGCTGCGGGCTGGTTTGCTGATAAAATGTTTGGCATAAACTTCATTGAATGCCTTGAAATCTGCAATCTCCGCCAGGAAGCAGGTTGTTTTGATCACCCTGCCCATATCGGTACCAGCCTCTTTTAATACCGCTTCGATATTGCGGCAGCATTGCTCAGCCTGCTCTTCAATACTTGCAGCCACAATCTTTCCGGCAGCAGGATCAATGGCAATCTGCCCAGAAAGATACAGCGTATTGCCTGCTTTAATGGCCTGACTATACGGCCCCACAGCCGCCGGAGCATTATCGGTATGAATGACTTGCATGACGATTCCTCCTTAAAAATGGATACAGCACTCAACGTACCGTATCCATTTTATCGCAATCCCTATGTTGTTACAAGCTTGTCCACCATCAAATCTTGATATTGGTGATAATACGTCCCAGCCGCGTGCCAGACAGGAGATTCCAGGTCCACTTGATCGCTACAGTAAGGTTCGTATGAGTTCCTGCCAGCCGGATAAGATGGATAAACATCCAAGCACACCAGGCAATAAACCCGGTCATCTCCGGATTCATGCTGGTCTTAGCCACTACAGCCTGTCCGCGGCCAATGGTAGCCATAGCCCCCAAATCCTTATACACGAAGGTCTGCAGTTTCTCCTCGCCGCGAATCAGCCGCCAGATATTTTCGTAGGCTACTTTAGCTTCCTGCGTAGCCACTGGCGCCACCGTCGGCAGTGGGCGCTCCGTGCCATGGCAGAAGTTTGCACAGTCGCCGATAGCGAATACATTTCTGCTGCCATTTACCCGTAGATTCTCATCGACAATGATACGACCGGACCTATCCACCTCCCCGCCACAATCGGCAATGAAGGGAACAGCCTTAACCCCTGCTGCCCAGATAAGGGTGCCTGTGGGAATTTCTTCGCCGGATTTCAGCTTGATGATATGACCATCATAGCCCACCACCTGGGTATTCAGCATGACATCCACACCCTTGTCCCGCAGGACTTCCACTGTATGATCACGCAGGTTCTGCGGCATCATCGGCAGCACATTTGGCGTTGCCTCAATGAGTTTTATGGATACTTCCGCAAAATCCAGGTTGTGGAATTCCTTTTTCTGAATACCTACCAATTCCGAAATCGCCCCTGCTTCTTCAATACCCGTAGGGCCGCCGCCAACGATGACGAAACTCAACATCTTCTTACGTTCTGCCGCATCTTTACACTTATTGGCCCGTTCAAACATATGCAGCACATGATTGCGGATATGCAAAGCCTCCTGCAACGACTTCATCCCAAAGGAATGTTTCTCTACCTCTTCCATACCGAAGAAGTTGGTAGTCGCACCAGCAGCCAGCACCAGATAATCATACTCAATCTTTCCATGATTGGTCAGCAGTACATTACGGGACTGATCGACCCCCAGAGCTTTGGCCATAAAGAATTCCACATTGGGATTCTTACGGAAAAAAGTACGTATCGGATAGGCGATTTCATCCGTGGACAGCACAGCTGTAGATACCTGATAAAGCAACGGCTGGAACAGGTGATAATTATGCCGGTCTACCAAAGTGATATCCACATCATCTTTCGCAAACAGTTTTGCCAGTTTGACGCCGCCAAATCCTGCACCTACAATAACGATACGCGGTTTCTTATCTGCCATTAAAAGCCCTCCCAGTCACTGCTCATCCAATTCGTGAAAAATATAACTTTAACTTGTGAAAAAAAGCACTTTTCTCTCATGGATTACATGATAACACTTCCTGCCAGAATTGCAAGAGGGATTTTACATTTTTCAGTCAATTTATTATTGTCTATTCTTAGCAACAGGAAATCCCCTAGTATTCTCTCCTGATTAGTTTTTTTATCCGCAAAAAAAAATGGACTGTCGCCTTTGTGCGACAGTCCAGAGTACATGCTATTTCATTTTTTGAAGAAGTGAATATCTTTATAAGCTTCATGTTGGATATCCGATTCAAACATCCGGTTCCAGGGGAAGTAGACATAAATTTCTTCCAAACTGGGGAACGGCGGCAGGTTTTCGGCAGCAAAGCGGCTGATCATCTTTTGTGTGCGCAAAGATACGGCCTCCCGCTTGGAATTCAGACTGCCATACACACCATCTCCCCGCAACCAGGTAAGCTGACGGGCAATGGTATTGCGCACATTGGCCTGATACGCCCAATCATCCAAATAGCGGGTCAAAAGCAGTGCATCCACATCCTCCTTTTTCAGATGGCGCACCAGCATCCCCTCACCAATGACAAACCCCGAGCTGTTCGTCGGCGTATTCCAGCCGGCATAGGCGCGAAGCTTAAAGAGCAGCTTACGCTTTCTAAGCTGTTCCATCAAAGCGTTGTCCGAACCGTTCGCATAGGCAATATCGGCAATCCCCACAGGATAGCCTTTAGCCACGTATTCACTGACCAAATCGGCAAAATATTTGCTGCCTTCCCGGTCTTCCCCGTCATTCTTCCGGTCATTGGCCTCATAGGTCTTGCCATTGGGATTGGTATTTACCATCAGCACCAAATCCGCCCGATTGGGACTAGTAACGGCCATACCACCTGCCGCCACAATCGCATCATTAATGGAGGTGCTGATTCTTTCATCCGAGTAAGCTGGTACCGTATAGGGGCCACGCCCCCAATTGTACTTCGTATAGACAAAGGGAACATTCCGCCGCAAGTTATTGACCGAACGCGCCATCAGGAGCATGGCCATCTCATCAATCCCAGCCATGGTCTGAAAACGTGTCTTGCCCAAATCCTTGCCAAAATCAGACAAGTGCCGGCTTTCCATATGGGTCTGGCAATAGGGAGCATTATCATCCCGGCCTAAAATCAGATAATCAAAGACATTCTTACGCGTATAGCGGATAAGTTCCTTGTTTACCGAAAAATTCTTTTCCCGGCGGCCCAGCCAGTCAGCCAAATCCCTGTGGGGAATCAGTTCCTGCAGGAAAGCCTTTTCCTTGGTTTCCCGATGGCTCAGGCCCTCTACCTCTTCCTTATCGCTTAAAACCGTATAGCGAAAGATATCGCCGCCATAGCTGCGATAGTATTTGGGCTCCTCGTGACCAGATGCCTCACCGCTGCGCGGCGTGCGCATAATGGAACCAAAGACGTAAAGCGGAAGCTTGGGATTTTCCTTTCGGAATTGCTGAAAACGGGAAACCCGTTCAATCACTTCATTTCGGCTGTAATTATGCTTACGGGACCCTACCAGACTGCCATATACCAAAGAGTCCGAGGAAATCACCGCCGCTTTGGCATCCAAAGCATTGGCATTTAACCATTCCCAAAGGGCATCCGGATTACCTAAATCCTCCCGGCTCCCCAGCATATCATCTGGCGGAACCACCACCTCATACCCCAATTTTTTCACAACTTCTGCGGTCTGTTTATCCGAAATAGGCCGATTATCATGGGGGATAAAAAGAATCTTATCCGGCTTTACCTCTTTATGCCGGGCTAATCCTGCCGGCATAAACATAAGCATTGCCAATAGCAGTGCCATAAATGCTAAGCCCCGCCTATACCAACTGTGCAAAAAAGTCGCACTCCCTTCTCGGCAGATGCCTCTGCCATCATTGCTTCTTCTGCGGCAAAAGTGCCTTCAAATCGTCTTTCACATCATCTGGAACATTGAGCCTGGTCTGGAACATAATCCCCCCGGCCTTCGGCGTAGCCTTTTCAATCTCCACCATATCCAGCAGACGATGTCCATGGAACGTCGTCCTGCCAAATTCCGATTCCGCCAGTACCTTACTGTAATCAATACGTACAGTATTGTGCTTGATTTCCAGCGGCAAATCCTCCGAAACATGTAAAGGGCCCACCATCCGCTGTGCCATGGCCAAAGACACCCGGGAAAATACCCAGGACATCAGGCCATGGCTGGGAATGTTGCGTTCCCGCACCCGGTAAACCATATAGGATTTATCCCCGGCATGTACAAACTCCTTGACCTCACCTGTAAGCTCTACTTTTCCTACCTTGGCAGTCTCCACCGTAATCTTGAGCCGGCCATCATCCTGCGACTCCAGGACCACGGATTTGGCCGGACTGTCTTCTTTGATATTCTTGGCAATGGCCTCATTGAGCATTTTGTCCGCTACAAAGAGATTACCCTGGCTGATTTCGGCCAGGGTTTCCCGATCCCATGTATCTTTGACGACCTTCAACGCTGGGCCATAGTCAGCAACCTTTTCCTGTACTTTTGCCCAGTCAATCTGCTGCAACTGTTCCTGCCAATTAGCTGGCAAATCAATCACTTAGCATCCTCCTTATCCTCGCGGATAGTCTGCCATAAGTCCCGAGCCCGCTTATAAAGCTGAATATCCTTATCCCGCAGGCTTTGGTCACCAATCAGTCGGGAAAGATACTGGGTAGCCTTTTCGTACTCGCCCATGCGGTAATAGATGGCCCCCACCAGATAAACAGCCGTATCATCGCTCATGCCATTCTGGGGATAGCGCTCCGTCATGATGGACTGATCGTAAAGTTCGGCAGCCTTCTGCATCATTTCATATTCTTTTTCCTGTTCGCCAGAATAACGATAGATCCAGCCCAGACCTAAATACATGCCAGCCCGCTTTGCCAGGGGCTGATCCGTCATTTCCGCATAGAAAATGGCCAGCTTGTAAGCCGCTACTGCATCGGGAACCTCCCGTTCCTCCACAAACTGCATCCCCAGCTTACGCTGATCCAGGAACTCCTTGATTTTCTTCTTATGGACTACAGGCATAGATCCCAGAAAGGTCTTTTCATCCGCTGCATAACCACATTTTTCACAGAACCATATCTTATAGAGATAAGGATTAAAATCCTTATAATGAACACAGAAATCTTCATCTGTACGTTCCACCGTGAGTTTGGATTTCGTCTTAACCACACGGGTGGATTCGCCACAAATCGGACATGGCTTCTCAACGGTAAATGTAAATTCTCCCATCGTTGATTCCTCCTTGATTCTATCGTAACAGCCAATTCTTAAGGTTTGTTAAAAATTTCCCTGAAAATTTTGCTATACCTCATCATTATAGCATCATCCCTGCCAAAAAGAAACGAAAATTACCACGACTTCTCCACCACGGGAACAGCTATGCTGGTAATGAAATCCTGGGCATCTGCAGTGCTCATATCTTCAATCAAGCTTTCCTCATAGGAAAATCCCGCTGGCTGCAAATGATGTTCCTGCATATATTTCCGCAGCCGGGCATAAGAATCTGCCGTATTCATATAATCCCCGGAAAAATACGTGACCAGAAACCGCCCACCCTTACGCAAGCGGCGGTATTCCGGAGGAATATGACGCCAGGACTTATCCGTAAGCACATAATAATAACTGACAATCTGTTCATGTCCAGGCTGCATGAAATCCTCTGGGGATACCATGGCCCCAAATGTATACCCGGACAGAATCTGCCCATCCATTACACCGCGCAGATGCGCAGCAAATTGACGCTCCACGCCTTCCCGGTCCTGCCGCAGGAAAAGCTGGCGCAGTTTTTCTGAGACATGCAGCCGCCTATCGGGGAACACCTGCTCCTCCACCTTATCCAGCGCAACCTCCCGCGCTTTGTGCAGGATATGACGCTGGTTTACCACCATCTGCCGCATGGATTTCAACTTGACTATCTCCTGATTCAGCCATTCCTCCTGCTCTGCAAGCAGCTGGTCATACTTTGCCGGTGTCCTCCCCTGCATGTAATCCTTGATTTCCGCCAGGTCCAGCCCCATATTCCGGAACATGCGAATCATATAAAAGGGGTAAATTTGCCGGGAGGAATAGCTGCGATAACCATTAGCCTCAACAGAATCCGGACTGAATATCCCTTCAGCATCATAGTAATGCAGCGTCCGTTTATTCACTCCGGTCATTTTCGCAAATTCACCAATGTGAAAAGACATATACCTGGCCATGAAAACTCCCCCTTGACATTACAGTTACTGTATCCTTTATCCTTAATATATCTTATAAAAATCAAATACTCAAGGAAATTGTAAGGAAAGAAAGGATTTTTTTATGCTTAAGAACACCCATAACCCACTATCTTATCATCACAGTATGTGGTCACTGCTGAGATTCGCGGCTCCTTCCATCGGTATGATGATTGTAATTTCCCTTTATACCGTCACCGATGGCATTTTCATTGGCCGCTATGTTGGCAGTGACGCTCTGGCTGCGTCCAACATCGTCTATCCGGCATTCAATCTCGTATTGGGGCTGGCCATTATGCTCGCCTCCGGCGGTTCGGCACTGGTTGCCAAAACCATGGGCGAGGGTAATCGCGAGCTTGCCAGCAGACGCTTCAGTCTAATCACCATCAGCGGCGTAGCACTCAGTTCCCTTTTAGCTTTTATGCTTTGGCTCTTTATGGATCCCCTGCTGGCCTTTCTGGGCGCCAGTCCGGCACTCTACGCAGAATGCGTAGACTACATCGTTACCCTGCTGCCCTTCTTCCCGACTGCCACCATGATGCTAATTTTCAACGCCCTCTTCATCGCCGATGGGCGTCCTATCCAAGGTTTTTTAGTGTCGGTGATATCCGGACTCCTGAATGCCTTCCTCGATTATCTCTTCATGGCCAAGCTGGGTTTAGGTATAACCGGTGCTGCTTTGGGTACAGGACTTGGTGAAACGGCTGCCACCCTTATCGGAATTCATTACTTTTCCTGCCGCAGCCGCCTGATTCGCTTTAAGGCTCCCATCATGGAAGGGAAGGCTCTTGTTCAGGCCATGTATAATGGTTCGTCTGAGCTGGTGACAGAACTTTCCATCGGCATAACCACCTTTCTCTTCAACATCATCACCTTCTCCTGGGCTGGTGAAGACGGCGTAGCCGCCATTTCTGTCATTCTCTATGCAGAAATGCTTCTAACCTCCATCCTGGTTGGATTCAGCAATGGTGTTGCGCCGATTTTCTCCTATCAATTCGGCGCCCAAAATTACCGGGAGCTCCTGCGTCTGATGAAACTGGCCCTGTTGAACATCGCCGGCTTTTCCCTTATTTCCTTTATCGGCTCCCGGATTTTAGCCGAACCGCTTATCCACCTATTCCTGCCAACAGGAGGCTCTGCTTATAGCATAACCGTCAACGGATTCCTGCTCTTCAGCTTCAGTTTCCTGCTGTCAGGCTTCAATCTCTTTACCTCCGGCTTCTTCACAGCCATTTCCGATGGCAAAACTTCAGCCATTGCCTCCTTTGCACGAAACCTGGCCGGCATTGTAATCTTCCTGTTGCTTCTGCCAAAGCTGATCGGCTTCAGTGGCGTTTGGCTGGCCGTACCCGCTGCGGATTTAACGGCCGTACTGCTTTCTGCCTTCCTGCTCTACGACCAGCGGCAGAGTTTCCAGAAACTCTATCAGAAGCGGCGTCTGCAGCAGAATAAGTACCGCCATCTCCCACAAACTGCTGACCTGAAATAAAAATATAAAAAAAGTATTGACAAGTGGATTAAAAATCCGTATAATTTATTTTCGTTGACAGGTAGTCACACAGGGGTATCGCCAAGTTGGTAAGGCACGGGTCTCTGAATCCCGCATGCGTTGGTTCGAGTCCAGCTACCCCTGCCAAATGAAAGTTTAGGAGCTGTGCATCAGCTCCTTTTTTTATTCTCTTGAAATTTCCTAGATATTTTTATATAATAAATGCGTATTCTAGAAACAGGGGAGCTTGTGTCTGCAGGCTGAGAGGAAGTGCTCTAACTTCGACCCTTTACCTGATGCGGATAATGCCGCCGTAGGAAGTCATACTGAGTGATTCTTTGCAGGAGATGCCCCACGGCTTCTCCTGTTTTTTATTTTCCAGAAAGGTGGAGTCAAAATCATGAATAGTAAGTCCCAAAAGATTGTGTTGGCAGGTGTGCTGGCCGGCGTAGCAGTGGCAGGCAGTCTGTTTTCCCTGCCTGTACTGGGCAGCAAATGTGCACCCGTTCAGCACATGGTCAACATTCTCTGCGGAGTCCTGCTTGGTCCCGGTTACGCCGTAGGGGCCGCTTTTACCGCCTCGCTATTGCGCAATCTGTTAGGTCTGGGCAGTATTCTGGCCTTTCCAGGCAGTATGTTCGGAGCCCTGCTCTGTGGCCTTGCCTATCGTCATACCCATAGCATCCTGACTGCATTGCTGGGAGAAGTTTTGGGGACCGCAATCATCGGAGGGCTCTGCGCCTATCCATTGGCCATCCTTTTTCTCGGACAAAGTGCCGGCAGTACAGCTTTCTACATCTATATCATGCCCTTCTTCATCTCCACAGCTGCCGGAGCACTCATCTCGGCCGTAATCCTTTATAACCTGCAAAAAGCGACCAACGTCCTACAGACTAACGGTCACTGAATCCCCACCCCATACCAGTCATCTCCACAACCGAATCACCCTGCCTGTTAAACAAGAAGGCTGTAAAATTGAATTGATGATTTTACAAAGCCCCGCATAAATTAGACCCAAAAATCTAACTTATGCGGGGCTTTACATTTTATGTCTGCAGACCATATTTCCATATAACGGGAATTTCACAATCCCCATTTTTCTATACCTTTATTCCAAAGCCTGCTTCTGCTGTTTGCGTTTACGATACCGCAGATACAACACAAGGATAATCACGGCACATACGCCTACAAAAATAAGGCTGGCCTGATGCCCAACAGCCAACATGACCTGCCAGCTCTTGCCCAGCATCATACCGGCAAAGAGAATCAACGCTGTCCAGGGAAGGGAACCTAAAAAGGTCAAAGTCAGGAACTTCTTCATATCCACATGGGCAAAGCCTGCCGGCAGGGAAATAAAGGTTCGCACCACCGGCAGCATCCGGCTGAAGAATACAGCTTTCAATCCATATTTATCGAACCAGTTTTGGGCAATATCCACATGGGATTTCTTCACGAAGAAATAATGACCATATTTATCCACAAAAGTACGTCCGCCGTAATGACCTACGGCATAGGCAAAGATGGAACCCGCCATACCGCCTATCATACCAGCAGTCAAAGCTCCCACAAAGCTCATCTGATCGGCAAAAATCAAATATCCGGCAAACCCCAAAATCAGCTCACTGGGAATGGGAATGCAGGCATTCTCTGCGGCCATAAGAATAGCAACCGCCATATACCCCCAGGATGCGATAAACTCCAAAAAGATTGTTGAAAACTGTTCCATTACAAACTCCTTTCTCATATCTTGGGCTATTATAACCTATAAGCTGGTAATAGGCAATAAAAATTTGTACCATTTACAGTCCTGCCAAAAGATGATAGGATAACGAAAGAAAGGAACGTGCATAATTTGCTAGATTTTATTTTTACCATCATCATCGCCACTTGTGGCGGTTTTTTATTCGCGGAAATAAACGCGCCTCTGCCCTGGACCTTAGGACCGATTCTGGCTGTAGCAATCACTTCCCTATTCCTTAAGCGGCAGCTGCACTGGCCGCTTTTTATCCGCAATCTCGCCTTGATTCCCTTGGGCTACTCCATGGGACGCCCCTTTACCGTGGAAACGGGGCAGGCCATCCTGAATCAGCTGCCCTTCATGCTGTTGGCGACCTTTGTTACCATCAGTGCGGGAATTTTTTCTGCCTGGCTCATGTGCCGCCACACAAAAATCAACTTTACCAGCTGCCTATTGGGCTGTGTACCCGGCGGACTATCCCAAATGGTCATCCTGGCTGCAGAAATGAAGGAAGCCGACCTTACCGCCGTTACGATTATGCAGACCCTGCGCATGCTCTCCGTGGTCTTTGTGATTCCTTTTCTGGTCATCCATGTACTGCCTGCCGCAGATTCCGCCGCACCAATAGACCTTCCCCCCGCGAGCAATGCCTTCAGCTTCTTTCTGGTAGCTGTCTCCGGTGCCCTCATAGGCAAATTCATCAAGCTTCCCACCGCTCCTCTTTTAGGACCACTTCTGGCCACCGCCATCTTCATCATAATCGCAGAAGATACCGCTCCCCTGATTCCGGTACATTACCTGAATGCAGCCCAGATATGTGTAGGCAGTTATATCGGCAGCAGCATCGACCTGCGAAAACTCCGGGAATATCATGGCATGGGACCTGTACTGATTGGCAGTGTGCTTTTTGTATTGGCCATATCCATGGGCATGGGGGTGATGTTAGCCCTGTTAACCCCCTCCACCATCGTAACCACCTTTCTGGCCACCGCCCCTGGTGGATTGGCCGAAATGGGCATAACCGCCCTGGTTGTGGGGGCAGACAGCTCTACCATGACCGCCTATCAGCTCACCCGCCTGCTCTTCATCATGCTTTGCTATCCGCTGATTGTCCGCTGGATTTTAGCCCACTACCAACAGAAATAAACCATCTATCTCTTTCCTTAACGGAAAAGACAGGAAAAACGGTCAGCTCCAACAGGCTGACCGTTTTTTCAAAACATATCTTTTTTCCATAGCGCCACTGCACCAGCGATGCTGATGACAAATGCGATAACCATTACGTATAAGAAGCCGGATTCATTGCCCTCAAAAGGCACGGGCACATTCATTCCGAAAAAACTGGATACCACTGTGGGAATAGCGATGATAATCGTCATGGCGGCCAAGAATTTCATCACCAGGTTCTGGTTGTTGGCAATAATAGAAGCAAAGGTATCGGCCATACGGGCCAAAATCTTGCTGTACATCTCCACCATTTCCTTGGCCTGCTTGTTCTCGACGATAACGTCCTCCAGCAGGTCCTCATCTTCTTCATAAGCCTTCAGCAAAGGCGTCAGAGCAGGACTCTTGCGCATGCGCAAAAGCTTATCCAGCACAGCACCATTGGAGCGGATAGCTGCATTAAAATAGGTCAGACCCTTTTGCAACTCCAAAAGCCGCAGGATTTCGCTGTTCTTCATATCATGGCGCAGCTGATTCTCTATATCATCTGAACGCTTGCTGATCTGACGCAGATAACGCAAATAGAACGTAGCCGATTTATAAAGGATCTGAAACAAAAAACGTGTTTTCTTATACGTGCGGAACAGCTTGGCCGTACGCTCATTAAACTCCGCCATTACCGGCGTTTCTTCCAGACAAACCGTTATGATGTAATCCTCGCTAATAATAATGGCCAAAGGCAAGGCATCATAGCTATCGTCGCCTCGATTCACGGCCACATTCGTCAGAACCATGACCGAATCGTCTTCGATATCCGTATGAGAACGTTCCTCATCATCCAGTGCAGAGCGTAAAAAATCCGGGTCAACTTCCGTGAGATTACTGACTACCTTCAACTCATAGGGGGTGGGATCGACAATATTTATCCAAGCTCCCTTCTCCAGGGTCTTCAGTGTCAGCTCCTGCAAGGGGCCGCTCTCCATGGATTTGTATATCTTTAGCATGGATATCTCCTCTCTATGGGGAGATCATCATGCCACTTGCTTTATGCAGTAAGGACAAGGACATGGATTCTCCCTATTGTTCATATTTCGTTTTGGATTTTCCGTACCAGGGTGATCGTCCATCATCCTCACCAGCCTTTCCATCCGCAATTTTTCCGCATTCAATTATACATCTTCTTTATGGATTTTACCACAAAAATTTGACCGGTCAATACTGACCGGTCAAATCTATAACCAACGAAAATAACAGGCTGGCAGTCATCTGTCACCAGATGCGCCCTTCCCTCAGCGTTGCAGCCCGGCAAAGGATTTGCTCGCCTTTTGCAATCTGCGTCTCGTTATAATTTGAATTTGTTGATGGCATCCTGCATGTCTGCTGCCAAATTAGCCAGGGACTGCGATGCCGAAGCAATCTCTTCATTAGAAGCGGACTGCTCTTCCGTGGATGCCGAGATAGAAGACGTATGCTCCGCGGTTTTGCGGCTGACGCTATCAATGGAATCCACAGCTTCGACGATATGGCCTGCACCAGAAGATACGGAATTGACCGAGGTGCTGATTTCGTCAATCTGATCGCGGATGCCGTTGACCTGTCCCATAATATCCTGGAACTGTTCGCCCACATCCCGAATGGCTTTTGTCCCCAACTGGACTTCGGACTTGCCCTCTTCCATGGCTTCTACAGCGTGAGCCGTATCCTGCTGAATGGTAAGAATGCGCGCCTTGATCTGCTCAGCCGATTCCTGCGATTCAGCTGCCAGCTTACGCACCTCATCCGCTACTACAGCGAAGCCTCTGCCGTGTTCACCAGCCCGGGCAGCCTCAATTGCAGCATTGAGCGCCAACAGGTTCGTCTGATCGGCAATGGACGAAATGGCCTCCACAATCTGACCGATCTGCTGGGAACTTTCCCCCAGGGTACGCACCACATCTGCAGAGTTCATAACACTCTTTTCGATATGGGACATCTTGGTGGTGGCATCCTTCATCAACAGCTCACCCTGTTTAGCTGCTTCCGAGGTATTCACGGCGGCTTCCGTAACCTTCTGACTCTTCTCCGTCATGGCCGTAATATCCACGAACACACTGTCAACATTCTTCTTGGCGCCATCGATATCCGATAACTGCTGATCCATACCCATGGACACTTCACCAATGGTTTCAGCCACATGGACTGCAGCATCTGCGGACTGGTGGGCATTGGCGGTAAGCTCTTCCGAAGCCGCTGCCACCTGCTCAGAGGTTGCAGCCATCTTGCCAATCAAATCATGCAGGTGCTGTTGCATGGTATTAAAGGCCTGAGTCATCGAGCCAATTTCATCCGAAGATTCCACCGGCAGCTGCGGTACCCGCAGATTGCCATCTGCCAGCTGACTGGCCTGCCCCTCCAGGGCAACGATGGGTTTGGTAATCCGGTTGGCAAAAGTCAGGCACATGCCAATGACCAACAGCAGGCCAACCACGATCAACACACCATAGATAACACGCAGACGATGAATCGGCGCAAAGACAAAGTCCGTAGGTACAGCCATACCAATCAGCCACCCCGTAGTGGGGACCGTGGTATAGGCCAGCATCTGTTCCACACCATCTGCATCGTTAAAGGTAATATAGCCATTACCACTCTGGAACATGGAATCCAGTTTCTCACCAATGCCCTTGATGTCCTTAGCTTCCGACATGGGCTGTTCCTTACCGGAAGTAGCCAGCAATTTGCCGGTTTTTTCGATAATGAACCCCACGCCCTCACCACGATATTTGATCTTCTGCACCTGATCTTTCAATACCGTCAGCGTAATATCGCCACAGATAGCCCCCCGGAACTGCTTGTTGGGCCCATAGAACGGTGCCACCGCCGACACTACCAGGTCGCCAGTGCTCTTACTGGTATAGACATCGGTATATACGGTCTTGCCAGCATCACGGGCCTGAGAGTACCAGGGACGCTTGCGGGGATCCGTCTTCCCCGTTTCATCGGGGCTGTAATAAGGCAGGAACATGCCGTTTTCATCGCCACGGGTCATTTCCTGAATATCTTTATCGGAAGCAGCCACGCTCAAGAACTTCTTCATATCTTCCGGATCAAAGTTCAGCCATTCAGCCTGCTCGATTTCCGTCATCAAATCAGCCTGTGAAGTAACCGGTTTAGCCTTTTCTTTCAGCCAACCATCCACGACTTCCCGCTCCGTATTGACATTGGCCACAATCTCCTGATTAACAGCATCTGACAGATTGTTATAGGCTGTGATGTACCCCGTCACAGAAACAATGGTCAGAATAATGCCGACAATCCCTGCCAGCACAATAAATTTCTGTTTAATACCCATGTTTTCACTCCCTCATAGATTCCTAACATCAATCTTAGCTATGATATTATACCAAACACTGCCAACTTCTAGCAAGTACTTCTAGGGCAAAGGCCAAAATTCCTGCTTCAATTTGACTTACAAGAATAAAAATGTTATACTAGTTAAATACAATTTGGGGATGCAATGGTTTCGACGGGGTATCGAAGCCACGAGGTTCGCAGGCCAATGGTTACGAAGCCTAACTCTTAACCGCTAAATGTAATTGACGAATTCGATTACGCATACGCTGCCTAAGC
>NZ_JAILPX010000066.1 GCF_024699275.1 Selenomonas sp. | reverse complement strand
AAAAGGGAGGGACTTCCATGGAAAAACTAATCGCCGTCTGGCTGTTAAAGCGTGGCTACGCTGATGATGTGGAACAGGGTATACGCTTTGCTGAAGCTCTGGCGAAGAATGAATGTACCGAAGAAATGCTTGAAACCCTCAGCCATAATATTGATGTGTTTATGACCGTCGGTGGCCCTGTAACCGCCGAAAACCTCCTGCCCTTCATGCAGGAGAAGTACGATATGGCCAAGAAACTTATCAAATTCTGGAGCGAAAATCCCAAGGACACCAATGCCGTTTTCTTCTTCAACGAATGTAGAAAACACGGTGTCGAAGTCGAGTAGTAACGCATACAAAGCGAGGTCGTTGCATGAAACGTGCAACGACCTCGTTTTGTATCCTCAAAGATTTATTTACACTTGTTCTTTTTCCATTTTAAAATTTACATGTATAATTCAGCATGTAACTTGCTGGAGCATCATAATAGGTTGATGCTGAATGTGAAATTACATCATGGCGATTTAACACATTATTTACGGTCAGCGTAATTTCTTGGACAGCATCTGGCTTATAACTGGTATGCCAGCTGGTAAGGAAATATGGCTTTGTCTCAAACGAGTGTTCACTGGACGGTGTCTGTACCCGTTCGCAAAGATACGACCCGGAAAGATTTGAAATCAATTTGCCCTTTTTATAGGTAACGCCACCAGTCAACTGCAACCTGCCAAATTTTCTGTCCCAGTAGTCTTTCTTCGTGCTCTTTACCTGTGGATTCTGCCAGGTGATTCCCCAATGATAAGACAATGTATTATTGCTTTTGATATCGCAAGCTAATTCCACACCAGTATTGCGAAAGTCTTCATTTTCATAGGTATATTGGCTGCGGCCTGAAATCCATTTTGCGCTGATGTTATCGGCAATATCCATATGGAACAATGCCAATTTCCAAGCATGATTATGATGATTTTGTTTCCAGCCAATCTCATAATTTACACCTTTTTGCGGCTTTAAGTCCGGATTGGGAACTCCTGCGTCCGTAGCTCCATACATTTGGGAAAATGTCGGCATGATAAACGACTGACTAATGTTAACATAGAGGGTATTCGCCTTGTCCATTTTATGCAGCCACTGCCCCGAAGCACTGAAATTATGATAATTTTGGCTACGCCATGCACCTGTTGTCCACGTCTGACGTATGCCAAAAATCCCTGTGTTTTTATCATCAAATTTTTGCTCCAGCTGGGCAAATACGGCCCAATTATTGCGAGAATAGTCTTCTGCTTTCGCAGTACTGTGCGCATAGAGTTTCTGGTACCTTTCCCTCTGCAGACTCAAGCCACCAATCCATTTGGTGCGCGGAGAAAGCTGCCAACGGCGCTGCACGTCCAGACCATAGGTCACATTTCTCTCTCTGGTATTGTAAAATCTACCCGTGCCTGTAGTCTTTTTCAATGCCGAAGTCCAGCTAGTCGGCCCATGTGATTCTACTGTACCATCATTCCAATACAGACTAGCTTTCCATTTTTTGTCATGATAATTAAGTTGGGTAATATGACGCTGTGTTTCGTACGTACGGCTGTTGAAGAGTGTCCCCACCTTTGCCGCATCCGCAGGTTTGACTACATCCGTAAGCCAACGATCATATGTAGACTCAGTCTCAAAATGATTATACAAGAAATCCAGGTTCTTGGTTATGGCGTAGCTTATCCCTATGGATTGTTTCTTGACATTATTCAGATTCGTACGCGTATGCCCCGCAGTACCAACATCTGACCTGCTGACGTCCACACCATGCTTCCATTCGCTGAAGTCACCATGAATAACCAATCGGTCATCCCCTACATTTAAAGCATAATGATGCTGCCCGGAACTGCCAATTCCCACCGTTACCATATTGGCTGCTTTTTTCTTGGTAATGATATTTACCACACCGGCCATGGCCTCACTACCGTAAAGTACCGAGCCGCTGCCCTTAACCAGTTCAATACGTTCAATCGTATCGGCAGGAATCGCAGACAAATCATACTTGCCACGCCAGGAAATGGGGTTACCATTCATAAGTACCAGTGTGCCATTGTCCACGCCGCGGATATTGATTTCATTAGACATAGTACCCATAGCTGCTCCGTTATGGCCAAAAGCACCATATGCCACGCCATCTGCTTTTTCTAATACTTCCGCCGCCGTCTTGCTGCCAGATTCCCTGATTTCCTGCGCCGTAATGACTTCCGTAGCTGCCGGAGTATCTACTTCCCGTTTGTGGCTGCGTGTTGCCGTTACCACCACATCACCGAGATTTTCCGTCACTATCTGTTTGTCAGCAGCCTCCGCCAAAGAATAGCTGCCAGATAGCATTACCGCCGTCAACCCCACAGCAATCTGCTGTGACCATATTTTTTTATTCTGCAAAATCATCATCTCTCTAAAAACTACATTCTCTATTACCAGTCATCTTCATCAATGAGCTGAAATCCATAAGTTGTGGTATAGCGTCCGCGGCGGCCATTCATCTGAAAGTGACAACCATAGGCTGCGTTTACTGCTGCAGCATCCATGTCCGGATACCCAGAGGATTTCACCACTTCCACCGCTTCGATGGAATCATCCTCGGCCACTAATATCAGTACCTGCACAGAACCTTCCACGCCCTGCTGACGCAGACTTTCCGGATAGGCAGGACTGGGGCGGTAGATGCAGCGTGCCGCCACACGTTCCGTGCCGGCTTGCATATTTTCCGCGCCGGTTCCATTGCCATTGCCTACACTGGCAGCATGGCCAGCACCACTGCCCATGCCCTCGCCAGCTTGCCCATTACTTGACGCTGTACCTACACCGCTGCCCTGCCCATTGGCAACGAATTTATTTTCGCCTGCCGCACTTCCCGCCACAGTTGTTGTCGAAACGCTTGCCTGGACCTGATGCTGCTGGCGGTATTCCTGCTGCTTCTGCGGCTCCTGCGTATAGCTTTCCTGAATTGGTGGCAGATTATGGGTGGGCAAAACCACATCCAGTGGCGGGGCAACAGAATCAGGCGCTGATGCCAGAGTTGCTCCACCGACCAAACTACCGCCAGCAGCGCCATCATCATCTAACAACGCCACATCTACCGGTTCTGCCTCCTGTACCGGTTTGACCAGCAGGAACACGCCACTAAATGCCAGCAATACAAATACAACACCATGCAGGCCCAACGAAACTGCCCAGGCCTTTAGTTCTGCTTTATTTTCCGGCCGCATATCACTGTCTCCCGGCACTGGCTGCAGCCAGACCAACCTTGCTCACCCCAGCACCTTTTATCTTGTCCAACAGCCCCACGACCATGCCATAGTCCAGCTTCTGGTCAGCCCGCACCACCACAGAAAACCGCGGATTACTAGCTTGCTGCCGGGCTGCTTTTTGCAACAGTTCCTGCTCGGCAATCGGCTTATCCTCCAGCCACAAGCTGCCATCATTTTTCATCGTAATTACATAGGTCACCTTGAGCTGTGTTTCGGCATGGACTGCCTGAGGCATATTAATATCCACAGTCTTGAGATTCACCATGTAGAGCGTGCTCAGCATAAAGAACACAAGCAGGAAAAACATAATATCAATCATAGGAATGATGATGATTTCCGGCTTCTCCATATGACGGCGATCACGCAAACGCATAAGCAGCACCCACCTTTGTCAGTTCCGACTGGCTGGCCTCAACCAACGAAAAAACCTGTTCCATATCCGTGACAATATTTTCTACCCATTGCACGAAAAAAGCATGTACAGCTAAAGCCATAATTGCTACACATAGGCCAAAGGCCGTGGCAATCAAAGCTTCCCCGACGCCACCGGTAATAGCCGCAGCCTGTGCCGACTGCATATTGAAAACGCTGAAAGCCGAAATCATGCCGCTGATTGTTCCCAATAACCCTAACAACGGCGCCATCGTCACAATGACATGCAGGTAATACAAGCGCTGCCGAAAATGTGCCAACGTTACACCTGACTGAATTTCCATAAAGCTGCTGACATCCTGACCGTCAGCGGCCCGTGCTGCTGCCTGCACAACAATATCAGCTATATTTCCGGATGTTTCCTGCGCCAATCTCAACGCCCCCGCATAATCATCCGCTCCCATTAGTTCAGCAAACGACCGGGCAAAATCACGCCCCGAATCCATGCGGTGGAAATATTGGAAACGCTCCAAGCCGATGGCCATGACAAACAAAGAACATAAAAGCAGTACATACATAACCAGTCCGCCCTTTTGAAAGAGCGTCAATCCTGCAACAATATTTTCCATTGACATCTACTCCATTCGCTGTTGTTTTCTCAATAAATACAAAAAATACGGTGTCCCAATAAAGGCTGTCATGATACCCACACGAATCTCCGTGCCATCCCAAAGCACTCGGCCTGCAACATCACAGAAAAGCAGGAAGATACCTCCAGCCAAAACACTTGCTGGCAGCAGCCGCCGATGGTCAGGGCCGATGAGCATCCGCAGCATATGCGGCACTACTAGACCTACAAAACCAATATTGCCGCTGATACACACCCCAGTTGCCGTGGAAAAAGCTGCCAAAAACAGGAACAACAGGCGAAAACGGATTACCGGAAGCCCCACAGCCTTGGCTTCTGTTTCTCCTAGTGACAGAATATTAAGCTGACGTGCCAGTAAACACATAAAACCTACACATAGGGAAATCGGCAACAGGCCCAGCCATACATGTTCCCAACGCCGGTAATCCAATCCCCCAATTGTCCAGAAGAGATACTCCTGTAATTTGTTTTCATTTAATGCTGTCAACAGCATAGCTGCCACCGCCGCCAGAAACATACCAACGACCACACCAGCCAATAATAATGTCAGCACTGGAATTCGCCCACGTCGAAAAGCCAATGCAATCGTCAGGCTCACGGCCAACAAAGCCCCCAATAGTGCACATAAGGGCAATGCAAATAACGTTACTGCTGAAAAACCGGTGGCTATGGCGACAATAGCCCCCACTGAAGCCCCACTGGACACACCGATAATCGCAGGATCTGCCAGAGGATTAGCAAAAAGTCCCTGTAGCGTAGCCCCAGCGGCAGCCAAAGCAGCTCCCGTCAAGAGCCCCACCAACGTACGAGGCAGACGAATGTGCCAGATAACTGCCTCTTCATTTGGTGTCAATCCATGCACAGGTGCAATTCCTGCCACACTGCCCATAGCATCCAGCACATGCGTAAAAGGGATGTCCATCTGCCCCCAACTAAGGGAGAGTACCAATAAAAGCAACAAAATAAAAAACATAGCCGCCATTACCTTGGCAAAATTTGTCTTCAATGGATAGCACCTCCCACCAATAAAGGCAGCAGTTTACTATCCTGTACCACCCGTCTGGTATAAATATCAGCGTGACCAGTATTGGGATGAAAATCGACACATACAGGCACACCATAAGCCCTCGTTAATAACTGCGGCTGCAAAACCATCCTTGGCGGACCATCAGCCAGCAGATTCCCTTTTCCTAATAATAACAATCGCGAACAAAATCTGGCCGCCAGAGCCAAATCATGTACCACCACCAAAATGGTTCGTCCAGCCTGACACAGTTCCCGGCAAAAGCGGAACAATTCTTCCTGATAAAATAAATCCAAACCGCTGGCTGGTTCATCTAGCAGGAGCAGCGGAGTCTGCTGTGCCAATACCTTAGCCAGCAATACCCGTTGACGCTGACCGCCAGACAAGTCATTGACCGACATCGCTGCAAAATCAGCCACTGCCATGTACTCCATGGCCGCCTGCGCTATTCTTATATCCTGCTTCCCTTCCCTCTGCCACCAACGCATATGCGGCGCTCTTCCCATTAACACCACATCCTGCACCGTAAATTCGAAAGGTATCTGACTTTGCTGGGGCAGATACGCCACCATTCGTGCCAATGACTGCTGCCTATAAGCAGATAAACTCTTTCCCATCAATTCAATCCTGCCTGAAGCCGTCAGCTGACCTAGCAGAGACTTTAACAGCGTACTTTTACCAGCACCATTAGGACCGATTATACCGATAAGTTCCCCACCGCCGGCAGCAAAAGTAACCTGGCTAAAAACATGCTTATTCCCATAACCAGCCTGCAAATTTCGCACATACAATAATCGTTCAGCCATTAGAATCTAACCTTTATTCCCAATTGGAAGGAGCGGCCTGCCAGCGGATAAGCAAAGCCGGTATAACGGGACTTTGCATAGAGATTATAAACCTGATTCGTCAGATTGTTTATTTTGAAATAAACATCAACATTCTTCTCTGCCGCATAAGTGGTGTTGAAATCCCAAACTGCATAACTGCGGCAACCGTAAAGATCGGCATCCAGTCCGCTGCCCATACGTCCTAAAAGATTTGCCGTCCAGCGGTTGCATTTATAGTGAATCCCCAGCCGATATCCATTTGGTTGATAAAAGGCCACCTTATCACTATTCAGCTGGCTGTCGATATAGGAATAGCCAATATCATATGACCAATGTGCAGAAGGTTTGCCGGTAAAGGTAATCTGAATTCCTTGCTTTTTCTCATGATTGACATTTTCGGCATTTGTCAAGGAAGTTACCGGATCATATACCCACCTAATGGCATCATCCAAAGAGCTCCAAAAGTAGCTTACATCCACCGCTGCTTTCGGGGAAAATTCATGGCTGATTCCCACGGTTTCCGCATGGCCAGACTCAGGTTTCAAATGGGGATTACCACGCATCCAGGCATCCGTATAAAACATATCATCAGCCGTTGGTGCCTTAAAAACTCTTCCCCATGATGTATACATCTTTGTATGTTTATCAGGCCGGTAATTCACAGCCAGCTTCGGCGTCCAATGGGTGCCAAAAGCATCATGATGATCCATACGCAGCCCCGGTACCACGTAAAACTTGTCACTCAAGCGCATGGTATCCTGTACGAAAAGCGCCTGCGTGGTAATCGTCTTATTTTTGTAGCCTTTCTGCTTATTCGAGGATTGACTCTGATGCCATTCAGCGCCCCATACCAGTTTATTATTCGCTCCCAGCTGCCAGCCATTCTGATAGTCTAAGCCTTGCATATGGGTGTCAAATTTTCCCAGATATGATGTGGACTTATAGTTGGCAAAATAACGCAGAAAACCAGTTACCGGCTTATTCTGTTTAAAATTCCATGTTAAAGCACCATAATTATAGATATGTTCCTGTCTGCCATTACTCTGACCAGCTATACCGGCATCCAATGAACGATGCGTAAAAGTAAAACGCAAAGACTCCTGCTTCGTCAATTGCTTATCGAGCCGTAGCGATATGCTCTGATTGTCATAGTCGCTATTTGGCATTTGGTTGCTGGAACTTCCGCCCCCTTTGTAATTGAAGTCTCCCCGTTTCTGTAAGCCTCCCGTTACAAACCAACTCCATCCATTTGCTGTTCCCTGATTTGTCAATTCATAGTTATGCTGACCGAAAGACCCCATATTCATATCCAAAGTGGTCTCGGCTTTTTCTCCCTGTCGTGTAATGATATTGATGACGCCCCCTACTGCATCACTGCCGTAAAGCGCAGAGCCAGCCCCTTTGACCACTTCAATACGCGCAATATTTTTCACCGATGGCAGCATCCCCAAGTTAATACTGCCACGAGTCATCGACCCCTGGTCATTATTCAGGCGCTGACCATCAAGCAAAACAACCACACGCTGATCACCATTGATAATTACCTCCGCATCGCCATTGGCATTCCCATTGGTAATGACCACTCCATTGACATTACGCAGAGCCTCCCCTACGGTCTGATAGCGATTATCCTCAATCTGCTGAGCCGTAATTACCGTGACATCTGCCGGCGTGCGCATCCGGGTAGAGGGCATACGCTCTGCCGTTACCACGACATCACCCAAGTCCTCATTTACCGTTTCAGCTTGACAGATTGTCGCCCCCAAGCACAAACTCCCCATAGCACATGCCGTCAATGCCTTCCTCGTCAAATTATTCTGCACTTAAGATTCCCCCTTAATTCTCGATTGCTGACAAGTGCTGCTGTGGTGGCAATTTAAACTTGTCGCCGTAGACGCGATAGGCTATCTCTTGTACAGCAAAAACAAAATCCTGTGAACAATTATATATATATCCTTCATCCGGTTCTAACAGCTGACCATTTTTTATCGCCTGCATATTTTGCAGCGAAGGATCATCCATATATTCGGACCGGAAGCGGTTAATATCAAATTGACCATGATTATTATATGTTGGTAAAAATAAAATATCTGGATTTATCTCCACCAATTTTTCTTTGCTCATCTCTTCACCATTTTTAATGCCTGCGGCTGCTCGACCGTTAATTACACCAGCCAACTGACATGCTTCATCAAAACAGCAGCCTGCACCACCATAGCCCTTCATCAGGGAAATCAGCACCACACTGCGTCGCTGCTCAGCAGGTATTTTTTCCACCTTTTCCCCAATATCCGCAAGCTTTTTATCCATCTTGGATAGCAATATCGCCCCTCGCTCTGGTTCGCCAGCAGCCTGAGCCAGCAGCGTGATTGTCTCCTTAATCTCCTGCAAACTGCGAGGCCCTTTGCAGACCACCACTGGAATTCCCAAATCGCGCAGCGCCGCCACACGGGACAAATCTCCCCAGTCGGGAATAACCACCAAATCTGGCTGCAAAGCAGCTATCTCCTCCACCGAAGGATAACGGATTTTGTTCGCCACCTGTTTTCCCAAATCTACTACGTTGGAACTCGCTGGATCATCCAGCATGGCATTAACTGCTGCCATGCGTTCTGGTTCTACCAATCCCAACATTATTTCATCCGTACTCATGGACATCGTCAAAATGCGCCGTGGTTTCGATTGCATGTTAACCGACGTCCCCTGTACATCCATCACCGTATAGGCCGCGTTATCTTTTTGTTCTGCCGTATTCCCTTTACATCCAGCCAAACATGCCAGGTTCAATACCAACATTATTGCCAATATCCAGCGAAAAGTTTTTTGCATATTCCATCCCTCCAAACAATCAAAAAAGCCATCCTCATAAAAGGACAGCTGAAAGCCTGCACTATAAAATTACCTAATGGCACAGAAAATACGGCTAATCCCCTCCCCATCCCTCGCAGGTAATAACGGTGATTGTCAATTAGGCAGTTCTCCTGGCTCTGGTTCGTTGCACCTCTGCGCCTTCCCAAGGTTTCCCCCAGTGACGTTACTTTTGCAGATTCGCTCCCCATTACAGTGGCGTGACCGCGCCGGAATTTAACCGGCTTTTCTATTAAGTATTACAACACCTAATCCCTATACAATTTATTGTTTACAATATGTCATATATAATATCATTGTCTATATTTATTGTCAATGCTAGTAACTTTGTACTTCTTAAAGCCATTCATACAAAAAGTGGGCTGCTACACGTTCAATACTCGTGTAGCAGCCCACTTTTTAAGCCAGTACGTAAACCTCAATGTTTCTCCGGCCGAAGTTCATGCATTCGCCACTGGTATTCCTGCCCGCCGCGGTGTCGTTGCGGTTGACCCTGGGG
>NZ_JAILPX010000058.1 GCF_024699275.1 Selenomonas sp. | reverse complement strand
CAAAAAACCAGATATTTTTGGTTTTAAATCAGTATATACATTAAATGCAAATGCAGAGTTGATATTTGGCAAACAAGATAAATTATTTTTTTCATCAGCGGTACAAATACCAAACGAATGTTCAAAAGAAATGTTGATATTATTTCATATGAAGGATTATAATACATTATATAGGACGATAGATATAGCTTTATATTATGATTTTGAAATGTCTTCTAAGGAAATGTGGAAGGCTAAATTGATGGAGATAAAAGATAGGAATAATGCTATTGAATACATAGGTAAAAATGCAAAAATGCTTGTGATTCAAAATAATGATCGATATATGGAAGAACTGTTGCGTGATACTAAATGAAGCGAATTTTGCTTGACTGAAAGGTTTTTTATTTAGATCTGCTATTGCTATTCGTTGTAATTTTTAGATGAATAATATATGAAGGAGTCATGGGGGACTATTACGAGTTACCTATGATTCCTTTTTATAATATAGATTTTAGATCATAAATATGCTATGATAAATTAGTATTGTTGTACAATAATTTAAATATGATTGATGAGAAAAGGGACGATAAATGGAAAAAGAACTCTTGCGTCTTGAACGCGTTAACAAAAGCTACGATGGTCGAAAGATTTTGGAAGACCTGGATTTAACCATTCATGAGAACGAATTTGTGACTCTTTTGGGCCCCTCGGGCTGTGGCAAGACCACGATTCTGCGGTTGATTGGCGGTTTTGAGACACCGGACAGTGGACGGATATTGTTTGCCGGACAGGATATAACCAATTTGCAGCCGGAAAAACGGCAGGTCAATACGGTGTTTCAGAAGTATTCGTTGTTTTCCCATATGGATGTGGCGGACAATATCGCCTTTGGACTGAAGCTCAAAGGGAAAAGCGCAAGCTATATTCGCGATAAGATAAAATATGCATTAAAGCTGGTAAATCTGGATGGCTATGAACATGCCCGGGTGACCCAGATGTCCGGGGGGCAGCAGCAGCGCATTGCCATTGCCCGGGCCATCGTCAATGAACCCAAGGTGCTGCTGCTGGATGAGCCGCTGTCGGCCTTGGACTTGAAACTGCGGCAGAATATGCAGCGGGAACTGGTTAAGATCAAGCGGGAACTGGGCATTACCTTTGTCTTTGTCACCCATGATCAGGAAGAGGCTCTGTCCATGTCCGATACAGTGGTGGTCATGAATCAGGGCTGGATTCAGCAGATTGGGACACCGGAAAACGTATACAATGAACCGGAAAATGCTTTTGTGGCGGATTTCATCGGTGACAGCAATATCATCGATGGCATTATGGTGCGGGATAAACTGGTCCATCTTTTAGGGAAGGATATTCCCTGCATCAATACCGGCTTTGGGGAAAACGTTCCCGTGGATGTGCAGATTCGTCCGGAGGACATTCAGATTTGCAGTCTGGAGGACGGGCAGTTCACCGGGAGAATCAAGCAGGTTGTCTTCAAGGGAACCGTGTATGATATCACCATCGAGGCCGGCGGCTTTGAATGGCTGGTGCAGACCATTACCGGTCACGAACAGGGAAAAGAGGTAGGCATCAAGCTGGCTGCTGCCAATATTCAGATTATGGCAAAGCCCGAGTCGGAAGACGAGGAGGCGGTGAGCGATGAATGAACGCCTTTCAACTCAGCGCTTCCTAGCCTTGCCCTTCTGCCTTTGGGCAGCAATCTTTATCGTGCTGCCCCTGTTCTTTGTGCTTTGGAATGGGCTGAAGGATGCCGCCGGCGGTTTTACCCTGGAACACCTGCAAACGGTGCTGCAGTGGGAATATGTGAAGGCTCTGGGATTATCCGTAGAGCTGGCTCTTGCCAGCACGTTTGTCTGCCTGATACTGGCTTATCCCTTGTGCATGATTTTAAGGGAGCGCAAAGAGAGCCGGGGACTGTTGATTTTTATCCTGTTCCTATTGCCGTTATGGATGAATTCTTTGTTGACCACCATGGCCTGGCAGACCATATTGGAGAAACACGGTTTGCTGAACATGTTCTTCCATGCCTGGGGATGGCCGGAGATGAATATCATCAATACGCCCTTGGCCATCATCATCGGCATGGTCTATAATTTTCTGCCCTATATGGTGCTGCCTCTTTATGTGGCCATCAATCGTATCGATAACAGCATTATCGAAGCGGCGCAGGATTTAGGGGCCAACCATTATCAGACCTTTAGACGGGTGCTTTTGCCACTGTCCATGCCAGGCATAGTCAGTGGTTCCACCATGGTGTTCATTCCGGCGCTGACGACTTTTGTCATCAGTGCTCTTTTGGGGGGCAATAAGGTGCTTCTGGTCGGTAATATCATCGAACAGGAGTTTACGGCGGCCTACGACTGGCAGCTGGGCAGTGCCCTGTCCATGGTGCTGATGGTCTTTATCATCCTGAACATCCTGCTGGAAGCCTTTACGGATAATGGCAAGCAGGCGAAGAAGGGAGGGCGGCCATAATGCGGAAAGTCAAAAATCTATACCTTGGTTTCATTGTGACCTTTCTCTATGCTCCCATTGTGGTACTGATTGCCCAATCCTTTAATGCCAGTCGTTATCGGGGGCAATGGACGGGATTCACTTGGGAATGGTACGAAAAACTGCTGGAAAGCGAAGATATCATCAATGCTTTTACCAATACGCTGACCATTGGCGTGGCTTCGGCTTTGCTGGCGACATTATTGGCACTGGTGACCGCGCTGGGCATGCGTCAGATGGGGAAACAGGGCCGAATGCTGCTGCGGGGGCTGGCGAACATTCCCTTACTCAATGCCGATATCGTCACGGGGATCTCGCTGATGTTGCTGTTTTTAGGCTTAGGCCTGCGCTTGGGCTATGATACGATTCTGCTTTCCCATATCGTCATCAGCCTGCCCTATGCCATGCTGTGCATATTGCCGCAGGTTCTCATCATGGATGATGTCTGGTATGAGGCGGCCCGGGATTTAGGAGCTACACCGGTGCAGGCTTTCCGTAAGGTCATTCTGCCGGAGCTTATGCCCGGTATTATGGCGGCTTTTTTGCTGTCCTTTGCCATGAGCGCCGATGATTTTATCGTGACTTACTTTACCAAGGGCGCAGGCATTGAAACCCTGACCACAGAAATCTATGCGGAACTGAAACTAGGGGTGCATCCGGAAATGTATGCGCTGTCCACGTTGTTCTTCTGTGGCGTTTTGGTGTTTGCCATGCTGCTGATGTTCAATTATAAGGTAATCCGGCGCTATCGGGCGGCAGAAAGAAGGGGGCAGAAAGCATGAAGATGTTGAGGCGAAAGCTGCGTTCTCTGTGGATTGTCCTGTTGGTGCTGTGCAGTTTCTCATTGTCTGGCTGTGATATGCTGGCCGAGGATAAGGATGACGGTGCCGATGTGCTCTATGTCTATAGCTGGGGGGATTACCTTAACCCGGAGGTCATCAAGCAGTTTGAGGAGGAAACCGGCATCAAGGTGGTATTGGATGAGTACGATACCAACGAGAGCATGTATCCGCGCATTGCCGAGGGAGCAGAGTCCTATGATATCCTCTGTCCCTCCGATTACATGATTCACAAGCTTATCCATAATCATCTCTTGCAGCCGTTGGATTATAATCAGCTGCCAAATGCCCGCAAGTATATCGGTCAGGACTTTTTCGCGCAGTCGAGAGCCTTTGACCAGGATGGAAAATATACCGTGCCTTATTGCTGGGGAACGGTGGGCATCATGTATAATACGACCATGGTTCATGAGCCCGTGGACAGTTGGAAAATCCTTTGGGATGAGCGCTATAAGGATAGTATCCTCATGCAGGATTCTGCCCGGGATGCCATAATGATTTCCCTGAAGATTCTGGGCTATTCCATGAATACCACCAATGAGGAGGAACTGAAGGCGGCCAGGGATATGCTGATTCAGCAAAAGCCTTTGGTGCAGGCTTATGGTGTGGACGATATCCGGGATAAACTAAGTTCTGGAGAAGCGGCTCTGGGGGTCGTTTTTTCCGGTGAAGCCATTAATCTCATGAAGTCCAATCCGGCACTGCGGTTTCAGCCTGCGCCTAAAGAGGGAACAAATGTCTGGCTGGACTGCTGGGTGATTCCTAAGAATGCCCGTCATGTGGAAAATGCCCATAAGTTTATCGATTTCATGTGCCGGCCGGATATCGCAGCGGCTAACTTTGAAGAATTGGGCTATTCTACGCCGAATACTGCGGTCAAGGAGCAGGTGGAGGAAGATTTGGGCGAGTACGTGGATACGGCTTTTCCGCCGGAAGCGATTTATAAAGGACAGGAAACGTATCGTTACCTGGGAGAGGCTTTGGACAAGCTCTATACGAAGCTTTGGCTGCAGGTCAAGGTTGAATAATTTTCGGGAACTGGCCTTGGCGAAAGCAGCCTGCTTTGAAAAAGGGGAAAATAAAAACAGGAAAAAACAGCTTCTTTGTGGAATATACGTAACGATAGCGTAGAAATAAAGGAGTTGTTTTTTTATGAATATCAAAGCAGAAGTTTTTAATAAGTATCTGGAAGAAAAAAAGATCGATGCCTTTCAAGTGGAAGAGGTAGCCGATGATGCCCAGCATACGGTGGTTTATCGTTCCCACATCGTGGTGGAAGGTCAGCAGCTGCCCACGCTGGTACTCTTGGATGACAGTGTGTTTTCCATGATTCGGGTGCAGATTTCCCCGAAGGCCCGCACCGAGGAAAATGAACTTGCTGTTCTGCGTATGATCAGTGAGCAGAATATGAAATACAAACCGTTCAAATTGTATTTCGACCAGGCGGGAGCGTTGATCCTTGACATATGCCTGCTTACGCCGGGCAAGGAAGAAGGCGATTTCCCGGAACTGGGTGAGGAAGTTTACGGTATGTTTGATGTATTGATTAAGTTCCTGGAAGAGAATTATCGCAGCTGGATGAAAGAAATCTGGTAAGCCGAGATGAATTAGCGGCACTTGCTGAATGGCAGGTGCCGTTTTTGCGTGATTTTGGGGTCTTTGCCCCTTAGGATAAGGTTTGGAGGATTCTTTTGGCAGAAAGTTAAGTATGTTTTGCCTAGGCGCTGGGAAGATGCTATAATACAATAGTATTATTTCTATAGTGGCTTTGCCGTATACTGGAGGTGTCCTTTTGACACAGTTTGATAAACGCAATATAACCATGATGATGGATTTCTATGAAATGACCATGGCCAATGGTTATTTTCAGGATCATGATAAGGATGTACAGGTGGCTTTCGATGTATTCTATCGGGCAAATCCCGATAAGGGAGGCTTTGCCATCTTCGCTGGTTTGGAACAGGTTATTGAGTACGTGGAAAACATGAAGTTCTCCCACGAGGATGTGGAATACTTCCGGCAGCAGCAGATGTTTTCCGAAGCGTTTCTGAATTATCTGGAGAATTTTCACTTTAGTGGTGATATCTATGCCATGCCGGAAGGGACCATCATGTATCCCAACGAGCCTTGTATCACGGTGGTGGCACCTCTGATTGATGCCCAATTGGTGGAAACGGCTATTCTGGCCCAGGTCAATCATCAGTCCCTGATTGCCACCAAGGCACGGCGGATTGTAAAAGCTGCGCAGGGCCGGGCCGTTTCGGATTTTGGTGCCCGTCGGGCCCATAATATGGATGCAGCAACCTATGGCGCCCGGGCGGCCTATATCGGCGGCGTGGTGGGGACAGCTACGGTGTCTGCCGGTCAGATGTTCAATATTCCCATTTCCGGCACCATGGCCCATAGCTGGGTGATGTTTTATGGTGATGAATTCACGGCGTTCCAAAAGTACGCGGAAACATATCCCGATGCTACGGTATTGTTGGTGGATACCTATGATGTCATTCATTCGGGGATTCCCAATGCCATCCGGGTGGCCCATGAGATTCTGGAACCCATGGGCAAGCGTCTGCGCGGCATTCGCATCGATTCTGGCGATTTGGCGTACCTTTCCAAGCGGGTGCGCAAGATGCTGGACGCGGCAGGACTGGAGGATTGTATGATTGTGGTGTCCAACAGCCTGGATGAATTTACGGTAACTTCCCTGTTGGGGCAGGGGGCCTGCATTGACAGCTTTGGCATTGGCGAGCGCCTAATTACGGCAAAATCAGAACCTGTGTTCGGTGCGGTCTATAAACTGGCGGCCGTGGGGGAAGATGGTGCCTTTGCTCCCCGCATCAAGGTTTCGGAAAACGTGGAGAAAATCACCAATCCGGGCTTGAAGGATTTGTATCGTGTCTATGATGCAGATGGCAAGGCTGTGGCCGATATGATGGCCGTATGCGGCGAGCCCATCGATACGAGTAAGCCCTTCCGCTATGTGGACCCGCAGAAGCCCTGGAAAAACCGTACTTTTGAGAACTGTACGCTGAAGAATCTGCGCAGGCTCTATGTGCGCCAGGGCAAGCGGGTAGAGGATTTGCCTGATTTGGATGAAATCCGCAATTATGTCAAGGAACAGCTGGACAATGAGATTTGGGAAGAGGAACAGCGCTTTGAAAATCCGCATCGTCATTATTTGGATATGACGCCGGATTATTATGAGCTCAAGATGGAACTCCTGTCCAAAACTCGTGAGGAGCATGCTTGATGATTACCGGAAAAACGCAGAACTTGGGGGTTATTGGCTGGCCCATTGGTCACTCTCTTTCGCCGGTGTTGCAAAATGCTGCTATTGCAAACGCCGGCATGGATTATAACTATACAGCCTTGCCGGTGAAGCCGGAGGATTTACCAGCGGCGGTAGCCGGTCTTAAAGCCTTGAATTACCGGGGCTGGAATGTGACCATTCCCCATAAGACGGCCATCATGCCTCTGTTGGATGGAATCGACGAAGCAGCCAGGATTATTGGTGCAGTCAATGCCGTGGTCAACGATTCCGGCAAGCTGACGGGTTACAATACGGATTATCTGGGCTTTATGGGGGCTTTGACGGCCCGCAATATTGATCTGTCCAATAAACTGGCGGTGCTGCTGGGAGCTGGTGGTGCTGCTAGGGCGGTTATCTGGGGTCTGCTGAAAGCTGGTGTGTCAGAAGTGGTGCTAGGCGTGCGCAATCCTGTTAAAGTGCAATCGCTGACAAAAGAATTTTCTGCCTACGGCAAAGTAACCATTCGTCATTGGGAAGATGAGGATTTTTTCCAAAAGCTGCATGATTGTGCCCTTCTGGTGAATACAACACCATTGGGGATGACGCCTAAGGTGGAGGAATGCCCACCTGTTGACTGGTCAAAGGTCAGGGCAGATGCTTTTGTATATGATATTATCTATACGCCGGCAGAGACTTGCTTTTTGAAGGAAGCAAAGGCGCATGGACATAAGACGGTAAATGGTGAGGAAATGCTGGCTGGGCAAGGGGCTGCAGCTTTGGCGTTGTGGACAGGCTGCAAGGTGAACCTGGATTGTATGAGAAAAGCCTTGCGTCGGGCGTTGCTTGCTTGAATGGACTTATTAGGGTGCTTTTACATAATGGTACTACTGAGTCAGAGATCGTGAAAAAATATTTGACAGTGTCTGCGTTTTATGTTAAACTATCAAAGTCGTGAACAAGAAGAAGCCACCGCTTCTCACCTGCTGATGAATGGTAAGAGTCAGTTGGGTTTATAGCATGAGTTTTATTGAGGTGGCTGAATTGCCGCCTCTTTCTTGTTTTGGAGAAGATGTAGACTTTAAGCAGGAGGTGTTTTATTATTAGCAGAGAATCCTTACGCATCAATGAGGAAATTCGCATTCGTGAAGTGCGTGTGACCAGCGCTGAAGGTGAGCAGCTGGGGATCATGGCAACCCGTGACGCATTGCGCATGGCGGAAGAACAGCATCTTGACCTGGTGGAGATCGCCCCCAAGGCCAAACCGCCGGTCTGCCGGATCATGGACTTCGGTAAGTACCGCTACGAACAGCAGAAGCGGGAAAAGGAAGCGAAGAAGAAGCAGAAGGTCATCAATATTAAGGAAGTGAAACTTCGTCCCAATATTGAACAGCATGATTTTGACGTCAAGTTAAAGAATGCACTTCGTTTCGTAGAGGAAGGGAACAAGGTCAAAGTGACCATCATGTTCCGTGGCCGTGAGCTTTCCCATCCGGAACTGGGCAAAGAGGTCCTGGGCCGTGTGGCAGAAGCCCTTGGTGACCGTGTTTCCATTGAACGCAATGCCAAACTTGAAGGAAAAAATATGACGATGATCGTTGCGCCTAAGACGCAGAAAGCATCGAAGTCCAAACAGCCTGCACAGGAATCCTAAGAGACTCCCAGGCTAATTTAAGGAGGAAAATGTAATGCCAAAGATTAAGACTCGCAGAGCAGCTGCTAAACGCTTTACCATGACTGGTAGCGGTGAAAATTTCAAACGTAACAAGGCTTTCAAGAGCCATATTCTGGAGAAGAAGTCTCCGAAGCGCAAACGTAATCTGCGCAAAGCCGCTATGGTTACGGCTGCTGATTTCGGCCGCGTAAAGAGAATGCTTCCTTACGCATAATTTTCGCGAATTTTTATCGTTAACTTGAATTTTTAGGAGGATGAAACCATGCCAAGAGTAAAAGTAGGCGTGACTGCACATAGACGTCATAAGAAAATCCTGAAGCTCGCTAAGGGTTACAAGGGTTCCAAGAGCAAACAGTTTAAGAAAGCTAATGAGACCGTAATGAAGGCTCTCTACTATGCACGCCGTGACCGTCGTGCAAAGAAGGGCAACTTCCGTCGTCTTTGGATTGCTCGTATCAACGCAGCTGCCCGCATCAACGGCATTTCCTACAGCCGTCTTGTTTGTGGTCTGACCAAGGCTGGCGTTGAAGTAAACCGCAAGATGCTGGCAGATCTCGCCATCTCCGACGAGAAAGCTTTCGCTCAGCTCGTTGCTGTTGCAAAAGAAAACCTCTAATTTGGGGTATATAGCGTGAAATTTAGGGCAGTTCCTTAGGGGACTGCCTTATCTGTTTATAAAAGTTATTTATTGCGTTGACAATAAAGAAAATTTATGCTAATATACATACTGTAAAAGAAAGACCAATAGAATATGGGTTGGGTCAGGTGTCTTAGACTTAATAGGGAAGCCGGTATAAGCCGGCGCGGTCCCGCCACTGTAACAGGGAGTTTATCTGCATAGTTACGTCACTGGAGGTTTCCTTTGGGAAGGCGCAGATAAATGTTGAACTGGAGCCAGGAGAACTGCCTGATTAACAATCGCCGTTTGACCTGCGAGTGATAGGGATGGAGATTTATCGGTACTGAAAAGTTTTTAGAGCCTGGGTTAGTGTGGGTATTTTCGAGTAGCGTAATAAGCTCTTCCCTACGCGGGAGGAGCTTTTATTTTGCCTATTTTGTCGAAAGGTTTTTCCTGTTGGTTTCGACTGACAGGAAGAAATGCTCATACATTTCATTCAGTTCTATGGATTGTCTGCGTCTTGCAGCAGCTCCGATAGCGATATCGGAGCTTATTTTTTTCTTTCCATTTACATAGGGGACGATGTTCCCAAGACTATCGGGGATTGTGGATAGTAAAATTTCTACGAGGGGAGTCTTTGGACACCATGGAAGCACTTTGTATTGGGTTAGCACTTTTGGGACTTATGTATTTTGCCTATCGCGGTTGGTCAATCATCCTGATTGCACCTTTTTTTGCGGGATTGGCGGCACTGGCCAGTATGTTCGATATCCTGCCGGTGTATAGTGAGCTGTATATGACGAGGCTGGCCGAGTATGTGAAGACCTATTATCCGGTATTTCTTTTCGGTGCAGTATTTGCCAAGCTGATGGAAAAAGGCGGCCTGGCCTCGTCTATTGCCGGCAAGATTGTGGACGTGCTGGGGGAAAAGCGCGCCATTCTGGCGGTGTTGATGGGGTGTGGTGCTTTGACCTACGGGGGATTGTCTGTGTTCGTGGTGGCCTTTGTCATGTATCCCTTTGGTGCGGTGGTGTTCAAGAAGGCCGATATACCGAAAAGACTTCTGCCGGCGGCCCTGTGGGTGGGGATTTTTTCCTTCGCCATGGTTTCGTTGCCTGGCACGCCACAAATTCAGAATATTATTCCGTCCTCATATTTTCAGACAAGTACCTGGGCAGCGCCTGGAATCGGGTTATTTGCATCGTTGTTATTTCTGTTGATTGGCTGGGGCTGGATTGGTCATCGGGCGAAGCTTTTGCAATCCCGTGGAGAGGGTTATGGTGAGCATGGCGGTGATGGGCAGAAGAAACGTCATCCTAAAATGACTATTCCCTGGTATTTGGCGATGATTCCTTTGCTGATGGTAATCGTGATTAATGTGATTTTGTCCAATCCCTTTGCCTGGGAATGGGGCTTTCACTGGAATGAGGAAAGTTTGGCGGCCTTCGTGCCTTTGAAGCTGACCCTGCTGGCCTCGCATGTGGGTAAGGTATCGGCCATCTGGTCCATCAGTGTAGCGTTGATTCTCAGCAGTATTGTGGCTGCCTATATCGGCCGGCATCGCCTAAAGGTTGCGGAGGGTATCCTGCCTACCGTTAACTATGCAGCCCTGTCTTCCGGTTCTGCAGCGCTTAACGTTGCTTCCGGTTATGCTTTTGGCTGTGTCATTACAGCTATGCCGGGATTTGCCCCGGTGACGGAATGGCTGGTTGGCATAGCGGCGACTTTTGGTCCGCTGTTGTCGGCAGTTATTACCACCAACATCATGTGTGGTATTACCGGTTCGGCCTCTGGTGGTCTGACCATCGCATTGTCGGCTTTGGGCGATCAGTGGGCAGCCATGGCCATGGCTGCGGGGATTCCCCTGGAGGTCCTGCATCGTATCGTGGCTGTGGCTTCGGTGGGCATTGACCCGGTTCCTCACTGCGGTGCGCTGGTTACCTTATTGGCAATCTGTGGTCTATCCCATAAGGAATCCTATTTTGATATTGCCATGATTATGGGGATGAAGTTCGTCGTACCGTTCCTGTGCATATTGTTCTATATGCTGACGGGAATCTGTTGAATATATATTTTTACCGTATCAGAAAGCGTCCGGTAGAATCACGATAAAATGATTCTGCCGGACGCTTTTTATCGATTATGTATGCTTTAAGGTTTCATAGGCATCGGTATGGAGAAATTCCTTTTCGATGACCTGACCGTTCTGCAGCCATAGGCGGTAGAGGGAAGGATGCATGGTACTGCCTTCGGTGATTAGGGAAATGCTTTTGCCTCCCAAATCCGCTTTGGTGCCCAGTACATAAATCGTCAGGGTGCTGCCACTGTTGCCAATGGTCAGGTAGACAGGATGAGGCAGGGGATTGCGGAAGACGAAGTCAATCAGTCCGTCTGCTACGGTGGCATCCCGTCCGGCAGGCACATAGGAAGAAGAAGCGAAATGTCCGGTGCGTTCCACTGGGGTAAGACCGGCCAGGAGTATGGCATTGTAGAGGGTGGAACTTACCTGACAAACCCCACCGCCCACATCAATGGCATGTTCGCCATAGACGATGACACCAGCATTTTTGTATCCTGCAGCATGGGTGCGGGGACCCACCACGGAGTTGAAGGATAATGTGGAACCGCTGCGGACTAACGCACCCTGCAAGTGGCTGGCCGCCAGGCCGATATTATCCCCACGATCACCGGGATAAAAACTGGTGGTATAGGAGCCTAAAATACCATCAATGGCGGCCAAATCATTATTTTGAATGAAGGGCGGCTGTTCGGTGGGAATCAGCTCTTTTTTTACGGTTATGTTGAAGGTTTTGAAATCAGGGGTCATTTCCTCGGCCAGAGGGGTAATATCTAAGCTTAGGCCTGTGACAGCAGGCGTCTTTTTGATGCTACCATCGGCCTGCAGGATAACGGTACCATTTATGGGGGGGGTATCAATGGCGGCTTTTATTTGCTGCAGCTGGCTGTTCAGCAGTTGCTCATCGAAACTGGCGTCCATGGTGACGTTTTTGCCGAAGATGGCGCACCACATTTGACTGATGAGGTTTTCTGCAGGCGTTCCCTGACGGCCAATGCGATAGGCCGCTTCCACAGCCTCATCCACATTACCATGCAGGTTGATGTCTGCAGGGTCAATTTGGAAGATGCGTTCTTTATAACTGAGTACGGCGGCCTTACGCCGTAATTTGCTGGCGGCAAGCTCGGTGAAGAATTTGTGTGCGTCACTTTTGCTCATGCCAGCAATGGGGATTCCATGGGCTTGTACGCCCATGACAATCCTGTTCTTGTTGCTGACGGTTACGGAAATGCTGCCGGCAACCAAGACGGTCAATACTGTGCCGATAAGCGTAAGGGCAACGATTTTACTCAAGGCCGTGTTGGAAATATTCATAAATGAGGACACTCCTTAAGAGATTTTCAGACAATCCCTATTATAACGCCCTCGTCTCGGTTTTACCATAGGCAAAATTTCCGCTGGCCACATTATCTTTTTTATGTTTATTGCGCAACAACAAAGTCAGCGGGGATAAACTTTGTTTTTTTGACTTTTTTGTGTTAAGAACTTGACATTTTGACTAAGAATGTCAAGCGTAACCCGTAACCCTTGAAAATACAGGGCTGGCGGGATTTGGTGGAGTGCGTTTGTCAACGGTTTGTCAACAAAGAGAGTTTACCTTGCTTACTGTTTGTGAACGATGCGACTTTCAATGATTTGGACGGTGGCCTGTTTCATGGCTTCGGTATCATGGGCATAGAGCTTATTGACCATCGTGGCGTCGTGATGTCCCAGGCGGGCGGCTATGTCAATCGGCAGGGCTCCATGTTCTGCCAGCTCCGTGGTGTGAGTATGGCGGAAGCTGTGAGAGTTCAGGCCGAGCTTGCGAAGCATTAGCGCGAATGACGGGTACTTGATAAATAAGCCAGTCTTATCGGTGCACACCAAATCTTTGTGCGTAGCCCCGGCAGGGCAGTTCTCTGAAACAGGCAGGGAAAACAGGAAACTGTCACTGCCTGCGTAGACAAGCTGGTATGCTTCACCGCGCTTCATTCGATTGGCACCTTGGGTGGTTTTCCATTTCTTTAGTTCACTGGCCATCTGGCTGTCGATGTAAAAATCGCGGTGACTGGATTCCGTCTTTGGTGTCTCAGCGTAGAATAATTGTGACAGGTCGTCTTTTTGAATTTGGTGCCGGACACATATCGTCCGATTATCAAGGTCGATGTCGCCCCATTCAAGCCCCAGTATTTCCCCTGCCCGCATGCCTGTGTAATAGGCAAGTAATATCGGTACACGGTATTTATGGCCCACAGGGTAATTTTTGAGTATGTCAGCAAGCTGATCCGGCGTGATGATGGTGCGCTTTGTCACCTTGCGAGGAGCTGACCTGGGAATTCTTATGGCCAGCACCGGATTAGCGACAATCAGCTCTGCTGGATAGATGGCATAATTGAGGGCGCCGGACAGGACGCCTTTGGTTGTGGCCAG
>NZ_JAILPX010000137.1 GCF_024699275.1 Selenomonas sp. | reverse complement strand
CCTGCCCGGCGCAGGTAACTGGACAGTCCTATTTTCCGAAGGGGTCGTTTTAGCGGGAAACAGAAAATTACTCCCCCGCTCGCCCATTACCACGCATGAACGGAATACTATCAGCAGGAACTTCCCGAAAAACTGCAATTTCACAGCCTTTTTCTTAACCCATATCGCTTACTGGACACTGCCCAGCAAATACTCAATATGCACATTGGCATCTAAGGTCAGCAGCCCCGGTTCAAAGCTGGTATCCACTGCCTTGACTGCGGCCAGCATATTGGTGTTGAAGGAGCGGGATTCGATGGAACCCGTGCTTTCCGATACATTCTTGATGCCAATAATCCGGCATCCCAGCCCCTGGGCAATGATATCCGCCTTATTGCGGGCATCCCGTATTGCCTTGCCCAGCGCTTCCTTACGCACTGTACTTTGATCACCGACGGAAAAATGCAGGGAATTGACCTTATTGGCTCCGGCATTCAAGGCTGCATCCACAATTTTTCCTGCTTTGGCAATATCCCGGACATGAATCTGCAACGAATGGCTGGCGGTATAGCCGCTTATCTTCTGGCTATTCCCGTCACTGCGATAATCCGGATGAAAGGAAAAATTCTGGCTCTTGATTTCGCTCCCGGCCACACCAAACTGCTTCAATGCCTGGGTAATGGCCAAAGTCTTTTGGGCATTTTCTGCCTGGGCCTGAGCTGCACTGCGGGCATGGGAAACCACCCCCACTGTCACATCGGCCTGATCCGGTGCAATGCCAGCACTGCCCTGTCCGTCAACGGACAGAACAGGTGCCTCCGCCGCATAAACCGCTGAAGAACACAAAATCAGCACCGCCATAAAAGGCACCAACAGTTTCGCAAACCTCATGATTATGCCTCCTTCAATATCCTTAACGCGCCCCCAACTCAATGAGTTCTTTGGGCGCCTTGGTCAAGGGTTCAGAGCCTGTTTCCGTTACCAGCACCGTATCTTCGATGCGCAGGCCGCCCCAGCCCGGCAGATATACGCCCGGTTCATCGGTTACCAGCATTCCCGGCTGCAGGGCTTCACAGTTGCTCTTAGGGGACAGGCGGGGCTCTTCATGGATTTCCAACCCCAGACTATGCCCTAAGCCATGACCGAAATACTGGGCCAAATCGTATTTAGCCAGGTTCGCCCGTACCGCTTCATGGACAGACTTGCCGGAAGCACCGGGCTTGATCTTGTTAAGGCCAAGCAGCTGGGATTCCAGTACCGCCTTATAGATTCTGCGCTGCTTCTCATCCGCCTTGCCGATGCAGATGGTTCTGGTAATATCCGAAGCATAGCCATTAAAGAAGGCGCCAAAGTCCATGGTCAAGAATTCCCCTTCATTGATCACCTTATCCGTAGCCACGCCATGGGGCAGACTGCCCCGCAGGCCGGAAGCCATGATGGTGGTAAAGGAAGGTCCTTCTGAACCATTTTCCCGCATGCAGTTTTCCAGATGGGCGGCTGCCTGTACTTCCGTCATCCCCGGCCGTACATAGGTCAGCATATCTGCAAAGGCAATATCCACGATGCCGCAGGCCTTGCGGATATTAGCGATTTCCTCTTCGTCTTTGATCTGACGCAGGGTGTCCAGCTTCAACGGCGTATTGAAGGTGCAGCCTGTCAAGAGCTTGCCCAGCTGGGCAAAGTCATCATAAATCATGGCATTGCCCTCAAAGCCCACATTCTTGGCCCCAATCTTCTGCACACACTCCGCCGTCTTAGCCAGCAGACCATTCTTCTGTTCCACGATTTCAAACAGCGGTGCCTGATTTCCAGCCTGTTCCGTATAACGGCTGTCCGTAATCAGCATGGCATCCTTATGACCAATCACCAGCGTGGTATCATCTCCACGGAACCCGCTAAAGTAATGCAAGTTCACATACTTCGTGATAATTACCGCATCCAAATTCTTCTCTGCCATCAAAACCCGCAGAGCCTGTAAACGACTTTCCTTCATAAAAATGGGTCAACTCCTATAAAGATACTGTACTTCCCAGCGCCCAAAGAAGGGCACTTGTGGACGTAAATCCCCGGATGGGATTTCAGTCCGCTATTGTCTTTATGTACTTTTCTTTGCACCAAAGAAAAGTACATAACAACGTATTAACTTAATTTGTAAATAATCGCTTCGAGAGCTGCTAAATAGCTCTCCACACCTAATCCACATATCTGTCCCATTGCCACCGGCGCCAGCACCGAATTATGCCGGAACTCTTCCCGCTTGTGGATATTGGAGATATGCACCTCAATCACCGGCACCTCAATAGCCGCTATGGCATCCCGCAGAGCAATGCTATAGTGGGTAAACGCCGCCGCATTGAAGATAATGTAATCGTAAACGCCCCGGGCTGCCTGAATCTTATCCACCAATACACCCTCGTGATTGGACTGAAAGCAGTCCACGGTAATACCGGCCTCAGCTCCCCGCTTTTGGAGCATTTTCTCAATGTCCTGCAGCGTGGTGCTGCCATAGATTTCCGGCTCCCGGGTGCCCAGAAGATTGAGATTGGGACCATTTAATACCAATACTTTATGCATGAACAGCCTCCTTAGTAATGAATGTCAAAACGCCGTTCCATGGCAATCACATCCCGGGCCTCCAGCCCAAAGCTCTGCACCTTAATAAAGTAATTTCCCTGACGGATAATATCAGTCAGCCGGTCAATGGCCGCCTGGGTTCCCTGCAGCTCCATAGTCACCGTGCCATCCGTCATATTTTTCACCCAACCGGTAATCCCCAGCTCTAAAGCATTCTGCTGTACAAACATCCGAAAGCCCACGCCCTGCACCGTTCCCGTTGCGGTACCAAAATAACGAACTAAATCTGCCATGAAAACTGCCTCCCCTAAGCAATAATATTACAAATCACAGGTTATATTGTACTATTTTTAGTAACAGATGTAAACTATATAACCACTCCGGTTTAATACTATTATATTTTATTGCCATACGCATGGCGGGATGAGTTGGCAACTCATCCCACCACGCGCTTTTCAAAATATTATTTAGCAGGAATGTCCCGCCGTAAAATCGTATAAGGTTCCACCGGCTGTTCCATCTTCATGCGGATAATCTGCTGGGGATGGGGCGCCACGAAGATTTCCTCATTGGTCTCCCCATCCAACATGGATGTAATCTTCTGCCGGTAGAGAGGCCCCGTGGGCTGGAATACTTCGATTTCCTGCCCCACCTTCATATTGTTGCGCTGTTCCACCACGGCATACCCTGTAGCCGAATCATAGGAACGCACCAGTCCCACGAAATCCGATGTCTGGTCATAGGATGTCTTGCCATAGATCTGATCCTCGGCGTCGGGCTGATGATAATAGAAACCCGTGGTATAAGCCCGATGGGAAACCTTTTCCAGTTCATCCATCCATTCCTGCTTAACCGTAAAATTCTCCGGGTCGGCAAAATAGTTGTCAATGGCCAGCCGGTAAGCCTTGGTGACACTGGCTGCATAATGGACACTTTTCATACGGCCCTCAATCTTGAGGCTGTCCACGCCGCTTTCCAGCACATCCCGCAGATGGGGCATCAGGCACATATCCTTGGAATTCATGATATAGGTGCCCCGCTCATCCTCCGCAATGGGGAAGTATTTCCCCGGACGGGTTTCCTCCACCAGCGCATACTTCCAGCGGCAGGACTGGGCACAGCTGCCCCGGTTGGAATCCCGGCCTGTAAAGTAATTGGACAACAGACAGCGGCCTGAATAGGAAATGCACATGGCACCATGCATGAACATCTCCAAATCCACATCACATTTTTTCCGAATTTCCCGAATCTCTTTAAGGCTCATTTCCCGGGCCAATACCACCCGCTTTGCCCCCAATTCCTTCCAGGCATTCACCGTAGCCCAGTTGGTATTGTTGGCCTGGGTGCTGATATGCAGTTCCATATGGGGAATCAGCTTGCGGCACATCATGAATACGCCCAAATCAGCCACCAGCAGAGCATCCACCTGGATTTCCTGCAGATAGCGCAGATAATCCGGCAGCTTGTCCATATCGCTGTTATGCGGAAAAATATTGACGGTCACATAGACCTTCTTCCCCCTGGCATGGGCAAAATCCACGGCTTCTTTCAATTCCTCATAGGTGAAATTTCCGCCGAAGGCCCGCAGACCAAAGGCTTTGCCACCAAGGTACACCGCATCGGCACCGTAGAGCACCGCCATCTTCATCTTTTCCAAATTGCCTGCCGGAGCAAGTAATTCCGGTTTCTTAATCATCGATTAACTCTCCTCGTTACGGCGAGACCATCGCCGTTTTCCAGTATTTCCGTTACAAAGGGAGGCTGGCTGACCAGCTCAATATACTCCCGCAAGCGCTTGACAATGGTCTTGAAGCGTCGAGGCGTTTCCACATCGCCTTTGACATAGCCCCGGAACAGAACATTATCCGCTAAAATAACAGCATCTTCCGTCAGTAAAGGCTGGATTTTATGGAAATAATCCACATATTGCCCCTTGGCTGCATCAATGAACACAAAGTCATATTTTTGCTCGGTATGCTGCAGGGTCAGCAGGTTTTCCGCTGCATCTCCGCCCATAATGCGAATCCGGCCAGCATAAGCTGACCGGTCAATATAGCCCTGTGCCGTCCTTATCCGTTCGTCACTGAGCTCCAGCGTTGTGATTTCAATATCGTCGGCACCATTCTGTGCCATCAGCAGGCTGGAATAACCAATAGCCGTGCCGATTTCCAAGACGCGGTGAGGCTTCGCTTCCCGCACCACCTGCAAGAAAGCCTGCCGTCCCCGCTCATTGATAATGGGAACGTGATGGAGAGCCGCGTAGCCCTCCATCTCCCGTAAAAGTTCATTCAAATTTATCGCACCTGTTCTACAATCTGCTGATGTTCAGCATAGGTTTTCGAATAATGATTATGCCCCTGCCGATCCGCCACAAAATAGAGATAATCGGTATCTGCAGGATAAAGCACCGCTTTTATGGCTGCCATGCCCGGACTGGCAATGGGCCCTGGAGGCAGCCCCTTGATCTGATAGGTGTTATAAGGGGAATCGATCTTCGTATCCTTGATGCTCACATCTTCCTTGGGCGCATCCAGCAGATACTGGATGGTAGTATCGGACTGGATAGGCATCCCCAGCTTGAGCCGCTTGAAGAATACCTGGGCAATGATGGGCCGGTCCTCCTCATACATGGCTTCTTTTTCCACCAAAGATGCCAGGGTAATGAGCTCATGGATGGAAAGATGCATTTCCTCTGCCCGCTGCCGCAGCTTCGACGTCAAACGGGTATCCAAATCCTCCGCCATCATCTTCAAAATGCCATCAACGGAAGGATCATCATGGAGCACATAGGTATCAGGAAACAGGAAGCCTTCGCAGGCATAACGGATATCCTTATCCCGCTTGATGTAGCTATAAGGTGCAAAATTCTTGGCCTTATCCAGGAACTCCTGCTCATCCACTAAGCCTTCATCACTGAGCCGCTTGGCTATTTCCTTAACACCGAAACCTTCAGGAATGGTAAACTTCACCTCGGTGGTATCTCCTGCCACCAGTTTGGCAATGATTTCCTCCGGCGGGGTATTTGGCTTAAAGGCATAGGTGCCAGATTTGAATTTATCCGCCACATCACCTTTTTTCACCTGCAGCCAAAAGGCCTTCTTATTGTTGATAATGCCATGCTTAAGCAGTTCCTCGGTAATATCACCAGCACTCATGCCCTTTTTCACCGAAAGGAATATGGTCTGATTCGGGTCCAAATCCTTTGGTGCCGCTTCGTCAGCCGTTTTAAAGGTCAGGACTGCGGCCAATACCCCCACCAGCACACAGAAACCGCCAATTGCAACCCAATGCTTCCAGGTCAGGGAATGAAAAAATTCCGATCCTTTCTTCATCCCATCATGGATATTTCCCAGGTCCACCTCTTCACCGTTAAGCCATTTTCCCAGCTTATCCTTAAACTCCCCGATTTTGGAAAGCAGATCCCCCACACCAACATCTCCTGTCTTTTTTCGGCAAAATAAAAGACTGCCATCCCCAAGTGAATGGCAGTTCTACCTATTTACTCCTGTTCCGATTCCTCAACCAGAGCATCGTAGGCTTTCTGTACCGCCTCGAATTCCTCATCGGTGGGCTCCACGTACTCGTCCTCACCATCAGCACCCTTGACGATCTTCGCGATGATGACATCCTCTTCCTCATCTTCGCAGCCACAACCGCAACCGCAGTGGTCATGACCATCTTCTTCATCATGGATGCCCACCAGCAATGCGTATTTCTGATCCTCCACAGGGATAATCATTTCCTCTGCATAGCGATATTCATTTCCCTCTTCATCCGTCATAATGACGATGAAGCCTTCTTCGTCCTGCATATCTTCTTTATTTGCCATATTTTTCACCTCAATGATTTATTGAACAATTTATTTTATCCTATCTCAATGAAGACTGTCAAGCCAACCTTGCAGGATAAACACCGCCGCCATCTTATCGATAACCTTGCGCCGTTTTTTGCGGGAAACATCGGCCTCCAGCAGGGAGCGGGTCGCTGCCACCGTAGATAGACGCTCATCCCAAAAATGCACGGGCATGTCCGGATGATGCTTGCTGACCTCAGCCATAAAGTCCTTGACGATCTGACAGCGTTCCCCTTCCGTGCCGTTCATATTCTTCGGATACCCGGATACCAGTTCATCCACCTCATACTGGGCAATCAACTCATCGAGACGATGTAAATCCGCCTCCAATTCTCCCCGGCGGATGGTTTCCACTCCCTGAGCTGTGAGCCCCAATAAGTCACTTACAGCGATACCCACCGTACGGTCACCGATGTCCAAGGCCATATATCGTTTCATTTCTTTAATTTCTCCAAATAGGAACGCACCAGTTCCTCCAGTAATTCATCTCGTTCCAGCTGGCGGATAAGGCTCCGGGCCTCCTTGTAGCTGGTTACATAAGCCGGGTCACCAGACAGCAGATAGCCCACCAGCTGATTGACGGGGTTATAGCCTTTTTCCGCCATAGCGGCACTGGCCTGACGAATAATCGTCTCGGCTTTGTTTTCCTCGCCGCCCATCTTAAACATCATCGTTTCTTCACTAACCATGAGAATCCCCCCTGATTTGTTTACTATCTAATATGATACCACATTTCAGCGATTATTCCTACTAATTTAAGACGAGAACACCGTCCATAGTACCAAAAGAACCCCTAAAATCAGCTTGCCCCCCATGGCTGCTAAAGTCACCAGATTCCAGCCGGAATGCAAGTCCTCAATGCTTTCGGTCAGAATGGCCGATACATCGGCCCCTTCTGCCCTTAATCCCCGATAGCGGTAGATATTATGGGCCAATTCACCACCCAGCGCAGCTATGGACAGATAGAACACCACCAGCTGCCAGGGCCGGAACTCCACATACTGATAAGCCAGAAACAGCCCTGCACAGTCGAAGATCAGCAGCAGCGTGCCAATCAGGATAAACATCCGACCGATATAATCGCCGGAAAACATTTTGCCCATGGCATCCAGTTCATCCTTCTCTTCCTGCAATGCCTCTTCTGCCTGGTCGGTATTCAAGCGGTCCATCAGCATCTTCAACGAAGCAATGGTGGTAAACAACCAAAAAACACTATAGCATTGTACCATTAACATGTTTAATCCTCGTATGCCAAATCATTTTCTTCACAGTAGTCCCGAGCCACCTGCAGGAAATACGCCTGCTGAAATTTCTCCCAAGCCGCCTGCAGAAGCAGATGCTTTACCTGCTGCCGAAACTTCAATTGAGCACCGGGCTGCTGCAAGATTTTCTGCAGACGCTCCCTCACTTCATCCCGCTGAGCGGAAGCAAAACTTTCCATCAGATTCCGTTCCTCACTATCCACTGCATTGGGCAGTGGGATGTAATGCTCCCAGTCGTCCTCAATCTCAAAGACATGATTCAGGGTATCCTCCTCCCCTAAATCATCCTGCAGAGTGATGACCTTGCCACTTTCAATATCGATATAACCCTGATGCATATCCGATTGGGATAATGCCTGGGCCAGTTCCATTAATTTCACCTTCATGAATCGTCTCTTACCTCCCCTTGGAATGTATGTCTATTTTCCATCATTTACGAAAAAAAAGCAAGCCCCTGCCTCTTTAATCCTGCTTATGCCGCAAACATTGAATGGCCGCCTGCTGATTTTCGATATGGGCCAGGGCGGCTTTCACATTGCCTTCCTCCAACAGTGCATAGAGCATGCGGTAGTGATGACGCATATCGTGGCGCAGAATGCGGGTACTTTCAATATCCTGCTGCACCAGACTTGTTTCCTGCTTCAGCACAGCCAGCCGCAGCCGCAGCATCTCCTGTACCCGCTCATTCCGCAGCCGCTGACGCGTCGCCTGAAAGATCAGCAGGTAGACAATCAATAGTTGCGCCAAGGTAATCAAGACGGCCAGTATCAGCATGATTTTCCATCCTCCCAATAGATAAAGAGCCGCACCAAACCTGCTTCCTGGGAAAAATCCACATAACCATCATATTTAGCCAGAAAGCTCTTCAAGGACAGGGTGCCAATGCCATGCCCCGGCCGACTTTTATCCGACACCGGCAGCCCATCGGCACCGATTTTCACGGTTCTGGCGCTGGGATTGACGATTTCCAGTACAATTTGCCGGCCATCATGCTGCAAAACCAGAGACAGCTGCGGCTCCGACATCCCTTCACAAGCCTGAATCGCATTTTCCAGAAGATTGGATAACAACACCGCTAAATCGTTTTCATCGGTGGCCATTTTCTGGGGCAGATTCACCTTTGGGCTGACCTCAATCCCCTGATTCTCCGCCCGCCGCAGATACAGGGATATGGCTGCGTTAACCAAAGGAAATGAAGAATAAGCCCAAATGGCCACTGCACCTAAAAGCTGCTCTTGCTCTCCAATATAATGGCGGGCCTCTGCCAGCTTTCCTGCCAACAGTAAATCGTGCAGCTTGTCATAAGACGCCAGAAGATTAGCCTGCATCACTTCTGCCCGTTCCTTGCGCTCTGCCATCAACCGCTGATAATCTTCCAAATAGGTAATCTCCTGCCCCATGATTTCCTCGTTGTTGGCCGCTAGTTCCCGCTGGTAAAATTGCCGGGCCGCCACCAGGATATAACGATAGGCCAACAAAAATCCCATCACCAGGCAAAGGCGGGAAATCCGCTCTCCCCAGGTATGCCATAGCGCACCATCCGCAATGAGCCAGACATGACCGGAAAGCATCAACCAGGGCAAAACGGCAATATAGATGCCCAAAGGCCGACGGGCAAAAAGTTCCGGTTCTGGCAACAACCGGATAAAATACGTTTTGGCCAGGGGCAGGGTAAACAGAAACCATACCAGATAAAGCCAGGGATGAATCCCAATAATGACTGCTTCCGACGCAAAACGCATGAATACCGCCAGAGCGATATTGCTGAAATTATGCAGGGTAAAGCTCCAGAGAAAACACATGCCAAAGACAAAGATATGTGCCAGCCACCGCCCCGGCAGCGCCCGGACAAAGATGAGGAAATAAGGCAGCCAGCCGCAAAACAATACCGCCTTATAAGCTGCGGCTGTCAATCCTGTCTGCGTAAAGATACCGCCGTAAAGCACCCAGCAGAAAATACTCCAAAGAAAAAATTTCCGCCAGAGAGCGCGTACCTCAAGGGGCTGCAACTGATCCCGAAAGGACAGGAAACGCAAATAAGCCCCTGCCAGCTGGACCAACACTACCGCCAAACAAAAGAGCACCATTTCCCCCAAGAGCTTTCCCTCCCTTCTTCTAATGTTCTTTTAATGATTATACTGCCATTATGCAGGCCTTGTCGATAGAAAAGCCCCTTGTCAGCAAAGAGAAATTTTCTGTAATGATTTTTAATCGCATCCAACGAAAAACAACACTTTTCGGAAAAACTCGACACTTTTCGGAATCCTATGGTATTCTGCCCGGATTTATGTTATGTTAAGCATAATAAACGGATTTCCTGGCAGTACATTGTACAAGAGAGGTGTCAAAATGAATATCGCCATTGCAGACGACCAAAAATTTGATTTGCTCACCACGGAAAAGCAACTATTGGGTTATCTTCGTTACAATCATCCGGAAATCATCGGGGGCTTGCGCATGGAAAGCTATACCTCTGGCGAGGATTTGCTTGCCACCTTTACCCCGGGAAAATTCTCCCTGATCATCCTGGATATCTACATGGGGTCCATGACGGGCATCGAAACAGCGGAAGCCATCCGGCAAAAAGATGAACGGGTCCCCATCATCTTCCTGACCACCAGCAAAGAGCACCTGCTGGATGGCTATCGGGTCTTTGCCTCGGGCTACTTTCTCAAGCCGCTGGTCAGCCATGCCGAAGACTTTGCCCATACCTTTGAACACATCCTGCCGGAACTTTTGGCCATGGAGCAGGATATCAGCGTACCTGTTGCCGGTGAGAATGTGGATATTCCCTTCCGCAACATCGTCTATGTGGACATCAATGATAAGCACAGCCTGCGCCTACATCTGGCAGAATCCGATGTGGATACCCTGCTGGCCTATAGCAACTGCTCCGAAATTCTTCTGCAGGACAAGCGCTTCCTGGAATGCCACCATCGCATCATCATCAATATGGACTATGTCAGCGTGATGGACCGGGATGACTTCGTACTCAAGGATGGATCCAAAATTCCCATCAGTAAGCGGCGGATACGTGATGCCAAGGTATCCTATATGAGCTACCTGGCCCACCGCTAATATCTACAGCTGAACATTCCTTAATCATAAAGGGCAATCCTTAATGTGGATTGCCCTCCTTTGCGTGATCATAAGTGCCCAAAATGTTGCCGGTATTGTCCTTGAGACTGATGGGCTTCAGGTTCAGCTTGCCTTCCTTGATCTGCAGCGCATCGGTGGCCACTGTGAAACCTGCAAACTCAATGAGGACATCATCGAATTCCAAATCCCGGTACCCCTGCCGAAAACGGCCGGTAATACGCTTGAAGGGCATGATTTTATAGCGCCCTTCTCCAGAGGAAAACTCCCCATAGGAAGTAGTTTCCCGCCCGCTGCCCTTGGAAGACAGAAACATGTCCAAATCCACCTGACAGTAGAGATGGCTGCCCGGCAGGGCCTGACTGGTCTGCAGACCAGTGCCCTTTCCATGGATTGTATAATAACGGGTATCCAGGTCATAGACCCCATCGGCCCGCAATTCTCCCCCGTAAACCTTGGCCAGGACATCGCTGAATTCCAGCTTGACACCATCATAATGAACATTCCCCATCACATTCTGGAAATGCAGGGCTGGAATATGCAAATCCCTCATGAGAACACGGCCATCACCATTAATGGCATTTAACGGCCCTGTCAGATGACTGTCCAGGGTCATCTTATCATGGATGTTCACCCCTAAATCCAAAGAAGACGGATCCACATCATTGAAGCTGATATACAGATCCCCCACGGGCACATCATCCCCATGAAAATCCACCGTGCCCTTGAGATTGACCCCGTTGCCAATCATGGTGCCGCCAAAACCACCGGTCTTAGCGTCAATGGTCATTTTCTTATCCGTGTCGATATCCGCTACTAAATTCACCTTGGACAACAGATAATGACGGGCCTTGAAGAAGACCTCCATGCGGCAGTCTTCAAAATTCAGTTTCAGATGAATCTTCTTGCCTTCCCGATCGAAATTACTCCATTGTTTGGCCATTTTTTCCGCCCGTTTACGGCGGCGAAACTCACCAATGCGTTTGCGTTCTTCTTCGCTCTTTCCAGCCAGACTTACCTTCATCTGCCAATCCTCTTCATCCTCCTTCACCCGTTTCATGGCGGGAGAATTGCGGATGAAATCCACCGTCATGTCTGGGGCCAGGTGAACGGAAACCTCGGCATGCTTCAGCGTCAACTCCTGCATGGTGGTGGATTTGATATGGCCTGTTGCCACATCCCAAAGCCGCACCCGGAATTGCCCCTCCGGTACCCGAAGAATCAACCGGCCTTCAGGATCACGCCACTCCAGCCCGGTAAAATTCACATCACCGGTAATATGGGCCACAATCTTTTCTGCCGTGATGCTGCCCTTGAGCATATCCTGTTCAGCCATGGCCTGATTAAAAATGGCCGCAGCTCCCCGGCTCAATACTTCCAGCACCAGGATAACGCTGACCATAAGGACGCCCACTGTAATGAGCAGGGCTTTTTTCCAATGCCTGTGCAGCCATTTCATCATGCCACCCCCTCTTACTCTTCGTTCTGGTAATGTATCAGCATCCGGTCGGCCAGGCCTTTTACCTGCGGCCAGGCCGCATTAATGCGCTGAGCCATGAGTTTTTTGCCATTGGCATCAGGATGAAGGCCATCCAAGGCATATTCTGTGGGTAATTTATCCGCCGGACAGTTAAAGGCTGCCGCCGTGTCGATATAGACCTGCGTACGGATAAAATCATTAACCCGTTGAAAACGGCGGGCATAATCGGGAGCTGTACCCTCCTTAAAGATATGCTGAATATTATCCGGATTGATTGCAGGCAAAGTCAACAAAATGGGCGCAATCCCATTTTCCAGACACTTTTGCTGGATGTCCTGAAGACAGGCAATGACCAATTGGGGGTCCTCTCCCGCCCGCAGGCTGTTGCTGCCGGTCATAATCAACAGATAATGGGGCTTAAAGGGCAGCACATCCTTTTCAAAACGGTCCCGGGTCATCTGGGCAGTATCACCGCTTTGGGAAAGATTGACTGCTGAAAAGTCCAGATAGGATAAATAGCTGAACTCAAAATCCGCCGGACCGAAGGAAAAATGACCGCCTCCATGGCTGATGCTGTCCCCCAACACCCCCACTTCCCAGTGATCCAAGGGAGAAACCTTATAATACTGCGGTTCTGACCATTTCCCCATAACATTGCCTTCTCCATCAAAGGACAAAACCCGCCAATAAAACCCCTGGGGCAGCGGACGTGGAGCTGTATCGTAAAGCTCTGACATATCCGCAAACATGGTGGCAAAGGGCTGAGCCTGTTCATTAAGCTTAGGATTTTCATGGTACAAAGCCACCTCATAGCTTTTAGCCCCAGCCTGCTGCACCCAGTGATAAACCGGATAAAGCAGGGCCCGCCCCTTTTCGCCATTGTACTCCGTCACCAGCAAGGGGGCATTCATCGGGGCAATATCCGGACTGGTCCAAAGTTCAGCCGGCTTGGAAAAGGGCGTTAAGGGCTGGCCATCAAAGTCCATGGACCGTACCCGCCAGTAAAGAGGCTTTTTCCCCAATAAATCCCCGGCAAATTTCTGCAGGGGCGGATTATAGCGATTCTGATACACCCGCCGGGTACGATAAATCGCTGCTGTAGACTCGCTGTTGTCGTCCAGAAAAAAAGGCACCGAGGAAAAGAATTCCACTTCATAGAACACCGCCTGAACATCCTTCTCCCACTCCAATATAGGGGAATAAGAAACGGGGTGATGCTTGCTGGTCTTGGTCAGTTCATTGACCATCTCCGCACCTTCCCCTTTTCTTGACTGCATCTGATAAAAGAGTATGCCTCCCATGGTACCGCCAATTACACAGACGGTCAGAACAAAAATAATCACATATGTGCGCCGTTGACGCCACCATTTCATAACGTAGTTTCTCCTTACTGGTCTTTATAACGCTGTTTTCCCAATTTTGCCGCGTCATAATCTTGATAACATTTTACCTGTCGGCTCCGCACCCAGGCACCAATTTCTGCTCCTCGTAAATGTTTCGGCGCCTGGCCGCCATTTACCTGCTGCAGGCAGGCAAGAATCCCTGGAGCATCCTCCAGGTAACAGGGCAAACCATGATGGTCCGCCCGAATCACCGCCTGAAATTCTGCTATATTCAACGGAGAAGCCGCCACCTGAAGCAAAAGCTCCACAATTTTCCCGGGCTTGGTAAGCCGCGGAGCCCGCATATGTTGTTCAATTACGAAAAGCCCCGCCTGAAGCCATTTTTTCGGCAGGGTCATACGTTGGTTCCACTTCTTCAGAACATCCAAGCCCCGCAATTCGTGGTCATAATGATGAGGCAGCATCTCTGTCGGCGTCTCCCCCTTACCCAAGTCATGGACCAGGCCACAAAACCGTGCCAACGGAGAATCCGTTTCCTTCGCCACCGTATCCAGCACCAGAAGGGTATGGACGAACGCATCCCCTTCTGGATGGAAGGCCTCCGGCTGAATCTTGCCAATCAGCGCCGCCAATTCCGGAAAGGTCACGGCCAACAGATTTGTTTCCTGTAATGCGGCAAAGAATACTGAGGGTCTGGGTGTCTGCAAAGCCCGCTTCAACTCCTGAAAAAGCCGCTCAGCAGGCTCTGCGGCCAGTTCCTGCCGGCAAGCTGCCATGGCCTCCTTTGTTTCTGCCACCAGGGTGAAGCGAAACTCCGCCGCCTGCCGGGCAGCCCGCAGTGCCCGCACCGGATCCTCGGCAAAATGCGGGGACACGGGACGGATAATCCCCTGCTCCACATCCTGCCTGCCACCATAGGGATCAAAGATTTCTCCACCAGGAAGTTCCATAGCCATGCTGTTCATGGTGGTATCCCGCCGGTATAAATCCTCCGCCAAAGTCACATCCCGGCTATAATCCACCGCAAAGCCCCGATAACCAGTGCCCTCTTTTCTTTCCTTACGGGCAAAGGCCACTTCCACATGCTGGCCATCGATTTCCACCAGATATACGGGAAAGGCCCTGCCTACCCGCTGGGCCTGAGGAAACAGCTCCTCAAACACCTGTTCCTCCATCCCTGCCACCATATAATCCTTGTCATGGGCAGGTACATGACGCAAAAGGTCCCGTACCCAGCCCCCCACGATAAACACCCGGGCACCAGCCTGGCGTAGTTTTGCTGTAAATTCTAACTCAGTCATCTGTTTTTCCATACATAAGCCTTCCCCCATGAGGAATATGCGTTCCCCAAAGGGGAAGGCTCTTCTTCCCTTTCCGGTCATCTATTTATCATTGATAATATGGGCCCCGCGGGTATCCAAATCCAACAACAGGATATCCGCATGCACACCATACTGGGCAAAGGTCTCCTGCATGGCCTGTCCCACCGCCTCTTCCACATGACGGCGCTGGAGGGTATAGGCCATGAGACAGGGCCCGGCACCGCTCAGACTGGCGCCTAAGGCCCCCGCATTACGCGCAGCCTTAAACACCTCATACATTCCAGGAATCAGTTTGGCCCGGTATGGCTGATGCAGAGCATCCTCGAAGACATTGCGCAGGAATTTCTCATTGCCCTTACAAAGGGCTGCCACCAGCATACCTGCCCGGCCAATATTGTTCACCGCATCCTTAATGGACACCGCCTCAGGCAGGACCTCCCGGGCCTTTTTCGTGGACAACGGAAAATCCGGTACCGCCACCACCAGCTTCAACCGCAGCTTGGGAATCAAGGTAAAGCATTCCACATCCCCCTTGGTTACGGTACTGATGGTAAAACCGCCATAGATGGCGGGGGCCACATTGTCGGGGTGCCCCTCAATCTCCGTGGCGAACTGCAGCAGTTCCCGCCGGGTAAAGCGGTTATTGAGCAGGGCATTGGCCCCCTTAAGTCCCGCCACTATAGCAGTGGCACTGCTGCCCAGCCCCCGGGACAGGGGCACGTTGTTCTCCATATGCATGACCGCACCTTTATAGACCTCGCCCATACCGGCCTTTTGCAACAGATACTGCACCGACTGCCAAACGATATTGCGCTGATCGCAGGGAATGTTTTCTGCCCCCGCACCACTGATGGTAATTCTACAGCCTTCCTCTTCAGTCAATCTCAGCTGCAGGTCATTATAGACGGTACAGGCCAACCCGATGGAATCAAAACCAGGCCCACAATTGGCACTTGTTCCCGGTACCCTTACCCAGATACTGCGACTATCCACCGACTTACCCCCGTTCCTGTTCCACACGAATGACACTGCGAATCTCGTCCACTACCGGCAGGGCCTTCAAAGCCGCTAATGCTGCCTCAATCTGGGCATGTTCCACCCGATGGGATATTGCTACAATTTCCGCATGGTCTACGATATTGCGATGGGTCTGAATAACGGACTCCAGGCTGACTCCGGCATTGCCAAAGGCCGTGGCCACATACCCCAAAACACCAGGCTTATCATCCACCAGCAGCCGCACATAATAGGAAGACTTGGTCTTCTCCAATGGGCAGATGGGCTTTTGCTCATAACAGGTACAGCGTACCCGGCCAAAATTATCATGGAGGATATCCCGGGACACGTCAATCACATCGGATACTACGGCCGAAGCCGTGGGCAAAGAACCCGCTCCCTGTCCATAGAACATGGCATCACCAATGGCATTTCCCTTGACGAAGATGGCATTAAAGACACCGTTGACCGCTGCCAACGGATGCTCCTTCGGCAGAAATACAGGGTGCACCCGCACATCCACACCATTTTCCGGGGTCTCCTTGCCCACAGCCAGCAACTTGATCACATAGCCCAGATTTCTGGCATATTCAATATCATCAGGCGTTATCTTCGTAATGCCCTCTACGGATACATCCTTAAGCTCCACCCGGGTATTAAAGGCCAGAGAAGCCAAAATAGCTGCCTTGCGGGCGGCATCAAGACCATCCACATCCGCAGATGGATTGGCTTCTGCATAACCCTTTTCCTGAGCTTCTTTCAACACACTAGCATAATCACTGCCACATTCCGTCATCTTGGTCAGCATATAATTGGTGGTTCCATTGACAATGCCCATGATTTCCGTAATCTGATTGGCGGTCAAACATTGCTTCAAGGGCGTGATGATGGGAATGCCACCACCCACACTGGCTTCAAAGAGGAAATCCACGTTCTTTTCCTCCGCCATGGCAAACATTTCCTTGCCAAATTGGGCCACCACATCCTTATTGGCCGTGACCACATTTTTGCCGGCGTCCATGGCCTGCAGCATGTATTCCTTAGCGGGCTTCAAGCCCCCCATCAGCTCCACCACAATCTCGATTTCCGGATCATTTAAGATGTCGTCAATAGAATCCGTAACGGTGTAACCGTCCAAAAAGGGGCGCACCTTACTGCAGTCGCGCACCAGAACCTTTTGAATCTGAAGTTCTGCGCCAACACGCTCGGTAATCTGCTGCCGGTTCATCTCCAGCACATTTATCACACCAGAGCCAACCGTTCCAGCTCCCAACAAGCCTATCTTAATAACCTTCTGCATAAGGTACACCCCTTTTCTCTATTCAATTAAGCCTGTCCCAGCACTTCCAGGCGCTTCACGCCTTCCACCATGCGCAGCTTATCCAGCAGAGCTTCCAAATCCACGCTGAGATTCATGGTTTCAATGGAAACCGTGGCATTGGCCACCCCTTGGAGAGGAATCCCCTGATTGATGGTCATGACGCTGCCGGAATCCTGCGAAATGGTATTCAGCACGCTGGAAAGAACCCCTTTCTTATGCTCCAGGAGGAAGGTCAGCGTGACAATCTTGTTCTGGCTGGCTTCGTAGAAGGGGAACACATAGTCCTTGTACTTGTAATAAGCACTGCGGGACAATTCCATCTTCTCCACCGCTTCATTGATGGTACGGGCATCGCCACGTTTAAGCATCTCTTTTACTTTAATGGTTTTCTTGATGGCTTCCGGAAGGATTTCTTCACGGACCAGGAAAAAGCCACTCTTTTGTTCGTTCATATATTACGCCTCCAATGGATAATTTTCTACTCACAAAAGATAGTATAGCACATTTTGTATACATTGTCACTGATTAAATTTACACCTATGCACAGCCTCAGCGCTTTGCCGCCTTGATTTTGCTTTCCGTCCCCTGCAAGAGACGGCCAATGTTGCTATGGTGACGGACAATGATAAATACAGCAGCCAGCAGTCCAAAGAAAATAAAAGGCAACTCATAGTCCATAAACCAGGCCAACAGAGGTACACAGGCAGCCGCCACAATGGATCCAAGGGAAACATAGCCCGTTACCTTCACAATAGCCAGCCAAATCAAAAATACGATCAAGGCAGGCAGAGGCATCAGCATGACCAGCACCCCCAGGCCCGTGGCTACCCCTTTGCCCCCTTTGAACTTCAGAAACAGGGAACAGGAATGGCCCACAATGGCCAGGATACCGCAAACAATCATAAAGACTGGCGTCCCCACCAGAACTGAACCCAGATAAACGCTCAGCGCTCCCTTGGCAAAGTCCAGCAGGAAAATTGCGATGCCTGCAGCTTTTCCCAAGGTACGCCAGGCATTGGTGGCACCGATGTTATGACTGCCATGTTCCCGCAGGTCTGTCTGCCAGACTGCTTTGCCCAGCCAAAGGCCATTGGGAATGGAACCCAGAATATAAGCGAGAATACCTGCCAGCAGCATGCCACTCATCAATAATCATCCTCCTCATCCCTTGCCCGGACAATCAGGCGGAGCGGCGTCCCCTCAAAACCATACATTTCCCGCAGGCGATTTTCGATAAACCGTAAATAGGAAAAATGCATGAGTTCCGGGTCATTGACGAAGATAATGAATTTCGGCGGCTTGATATCCGCCTGGGTCATGAAGAGAATCTTCAAACGCCGGCCACGATGCATGGGCGGCGGATTGATGGATACCGCATCCCGGATAAGCTCGTTTAAGACGCTAGTCTTAATGCGCATGGACTGCTGTTCTGCCACATATTTCACCAGTTCCGTCACCCGTCCTACCCGCTGGCCCGTCAGTGCCGAAGCATAGAGTACCGGGGCATACTGCAAAAAGCCGATTTCTTCCCGCAAATCCTCCGTAAAGCGCAGGGTGGACTTATCATCCTTATCCGGAAAGATATCCCACTTATTTACCACGATGACCACACCCTTGCCGGATTCGTGGGCATAGCCAGCAATTTTCTTGTCCTGTTCCGTGATGCCTTCAAAGGCATTGATGACCATGAGCACCACATCGGCCCGGTCAATAGCCCGCAAAGAGCGCATAACACTGTAACGCTCCACCGGTTCATCGATTTTGCCCCGGCGGCGCATGCCTGCCGTATCGATCAGCATGAACTTCATATCGTCCTTGACGAAATGGGTATCGATGGCATCCCGGGTGGTGCCGGCCACATCGCTGACAATAACCCGCTCTTCCCCTAAGAGCTGATTAACCAGCGAGGATTTTCCTACATTAGGACGGCCAATGACCGCAATGCTGATTTCATCCTCATCCTTCTCCTCAGGAACTTCTTCGGGGAAAGCCGCCACAATGGCATCCAGTAAATCACCCAGATTCATCACGTTGGTGGCTGACAAAGGAATGGGATCCCCCAGCCCCAAGTTATAGAACTCATAGGTATTCATTTCCAGCTGCGGACTGTCAATCTTGTTCACGCCCAAAACAACGGGCTTTTTCGTATTGCGCAGAATCTTAGCCACCTCTTCATCTGCAGTGGTAAGCCCTGTCCGGCCATCCACCAGGAAGAGGATTACATCCGCCTCTTCCATGGCGATTTCCGCCTGACTGCGCATGGATTTCAGGATATGATTGCTTTCATCGAATTCGATACCGCCGGTATCAATCATGGTGAACTCATGATTGAGCCACTCCGCATCAAGATAAATCCGGTCCCGGGTTACACCGGGCATATCGTCAACGATGGAAACACGTTTCTTGCCGATCTGATTAAATAACGTAGACTTGCCCACATTCGGACGACCTACGATGGCAACGATAGGTTTGCTCATGGTCTGCCTTCTTTCTTACATTTATTCTGCAGGCTTCGTATAACCTGCATTGCTCTGCCAGGTATAAGCAGTTTCTCCCTGCCGGTCCTTATGATAACGAAGCCAATCCGTCAAGGCATGATAGAAATCTGCCCCGCCCTGCACCGGTTCGACGCGAACCCCAGGGAAACGGGCAGCAAATTCCTGCAGGGTCATATCATCCAGGAAGATATCCTCCCCGGCCCGCAAAGCCGGTTCCGGGATAATCAAGCCCTGCCGTTTATCCCCCTCCGGCATATCCTGCAGCGTGCGGAGGATATCCTTCGCCGTCAGCAGCCCCGATACATTTACCGTGGTACCGAAATGGTCATTTTCCACCGGCACAATCCGCACCTGCAGGTTTGGTACATTCAAGGACTTTGCCAGCTTCTCCATCATGGGGGCTACAGCCGTTCCTGTAACCACATCAATGCACAGCGGTTCAGCATATCCTTGAGACGATTCTGTTTCCTGCTCCGTAAGCTCCCAATCATTGATAAAGCTGCGAGTCAGGCCAATGCCATTATCCAGCTGAGGAAAGCCGTCGTAAAATTCCGTAGACGGAACCTCGCGGCCAGCCAGGAAGTAGAACTCATCCCCCAGATAAAGGAAGGTTCTCCCCTCTTCCTGCTGGAATTTGCGCTGCCATTTCTCCACCATGTCGATAACCTGCGCCGCGCCCTCAGCATCAAACTGCTTTAAAGGAAAAGGGTCCTGACGGTACTTTGTCAGGCCTACGGGCACAACGGCCATAGAGAGGGCATGGGGACGCCGGTCAGCGATTTCCCGAATGGAACGCTCCAATTCCTCCCCATCGTTGAGACCAGCGCAGAGCACAATCTGGGTGTGGTAGTCGGCCCCGGCTTTTTCCAAATTGTCCAACTGCTGGGCAATCTTAGCCGCTCCCTTGCAGCGCAGCATCTGCGCCCGCAGTTCCGGATTCATGCACTGCACCGAAACATATAAGGGGGACAGATGAAATTGCTCAATGCGCTTAAAATCCGCCGGCCCCATATTGGTCATGGTCACAAAATTACCATAGAGAAAGGACAGCCGGTAATCATCATCCTTGATGGACAAACTGCCCCGCATATTGGGGGCAATCATATCCACAAAGCAGAAGTAGCAATGATTGGCGCAGTTGCGGATGCCGTCAAAGACAGCCGACTGGAATTCTACACCTAATTCCTCATCGAAGTCCTTATCAAAGGAAATAATTTCCCGCTCCCCATCTGCATGCTCCACCGTCAGGTCGATTTCTTCATCGGCCATGGCAAAACTCACATCGATGATATCCCGCAGGGGCTGCTCATTGATGGCGATAATCTTATCTCCCGGCACAAGGTCCAGCTCCTCAGCCAGACTGCCCTCATTCACTCTGGAAATAACTCCAGCGTATTCTCTGCTCATACATTTCTCTTTCATTCTAATTCTAACGAAACAAAGGAGTGATGGAAAACATCACTCCCCTGTGTTTATTCTTTTTTATGAAGCTGTTAGTTAGCTTTGGTGATGGACAGCGAAATGCGTTTACGCTTCGTGTCGATACGCAGAACCTTAACCTTAACTTCATCGCCTACATGAACAGCTTCATCGGCACGTTCAATGCGCTTTTCAGCCAGCTCGCCCATGGGAATCAAGCCATCGAAGCCCGGTTCGATTTCCATGAATGCACCGAAGTCCGTCAGTTTGATGATCTTGCCTTCGATGATGTCGCCTTCCGCATACTTTTCAGCATTGTCCAGCCAGGGATCACGCATGGTATCCTTTACGGACAGGGAAATGCGCTTTGCTTCCTGATCGATGCTCTTTACATACACATCCAGTTCCTGGCCAACTTCCAGAACATCAGACGGATGTTTCACACGGCTCCAAGCCAAATCAGAGATATGTGCCAGACCATCTACGCCGCCGATATCAATGAATGCACCGTAGTCAACAATACGTTTAACCGTACCGCGAACGATGGTATCCGGCTGCAGAGTAGAGAACACCTCTTCTTCCTTCTCAGCGCGAACAGCTTCCAGAAGCTTACGGCGGGAAAGAACAAGGCGCTGCTTATGAACATCGATTTCAATGATTTCGCATTCTACAGTCTGACCAGCATAAATGGACAGATCCTTAACGAAATGCAGTTCCATCTGGGATGCAGGAATGAAGCCGCGCAGGCCGTTAACGGAAGCTACGAGACCGCCCTTAACCACCTGGTTGATGGTAGCCTGAACCGTTTCACCGCGTTCCATGATGGCTTCCATTTCCTTCCAAGCAACCATACGGTCAGCCTTAACTTTGGAAAGAATGCCGCCATTGTCACCGCCCAGGGAAACAATGTAAACATCAATCTTGTCGCCAACCTTTACTACGTCCTCAGCGGACTCAGGAGCCGGATAAGCCAGCTCGCGCTTCGGAATAGCAATTTCCTGCTTGTATCCGATATCAACATAAGC
>NZ_JAILPX010000136.1 GCF_024699275.1 Selenomonas sp. | reverse complement strand
GACATAAGCATCTGCGGTAAGTTGCCAGACAGCGTCTTTGGCTAAATGGATGCTGGCAGTTTCTGCCTGGTTATCCGGATTGAGGGTTCCTTGAAAGATACTGCCTTCGCTAAGGTTGACGGTGACTTTGCTGATGTTATTGGCCAGAATCTGGCCTTTTAGCGTCTGCTGCTGGGCGTTTAAGGTGAAATCACCGCCATTTTTTCCCACATTGCCCCAACGGTCACTGGTAACTTTGGCCAGGATATCACCGGCTTGATTGAGGGTCGTGTTTGTTAATGAGGCCTGAGCGGTGGTATTCGTGATATAGAACATAGGGCCTGGGGAATTATTGTTTAAGGTGGAATTTTGGGCAATAAAGCTTGCTACACCTACGTTGGCATCTCCAGAGAAGCTTTGGTAAAGCATAATACCGTGCTTGCTATGACCGGTCAGGGTGGTATTATTCAGCGTAATGGAATTTTTTCCTTCCACTACGGCGATTTCGCTGCCGGAAGCTACGCCTTCACCATTGGTGAGCTGGATATTGCCAGTGGAGTAGATACAAGGGCTGCCTTCACCAGCAGTCTGGATTTTTGCTCCATTGACCAGTACGTTTCCTTCGCCGCGATCTGTGGCCAGGGCACCGCAGTGCGCGCCTTCGGTGCAGATTTCGATGTCTTCTGCCTGAATTGTACCGCCGTAAGTAGCATCAAGGCCCCGCGAGGAATCCTTCTTCGTGTGGATTTTTATATGTTGGGCGGTAATGTGTGCGTTTTTTCCTGTGGCAAAGATGGCATTGGCTCCATCGGCGTCTGAGTCCAAGGTGAGATTATTTAATGTGGCGGTGCTGTTGTTGACTAAGAGAATGGCATTTTGTCCGGTAAAATTGCTGGCATCGGCATTGGAACTGTCGCCGGTTTTGGTCAGCTTGGAGCAGAGGAGTGTAAATGTACTTCCCTGACGTATCAGCAGGGCATTTTCATCGGTTTTTTCATTGGTGAAATCCTGTTCGCTTAGTTGGGTGTTGGCGGCCGTGATGATTTTTGTAGCTTTGAGTTCACTGGCGGCCCCGCTGGAGTTTGCCATTTCCGTGAATTTTCCATTGGGGGGAGGACCGGGTGGGAGTTGCGCTTTGGGGGATGTGAACATAGTAGGATGACTGGTCGGCATATGTTCCTGGGAAGAATTGTTGGCATAGACAAAAGCGCTGTTGCTGCTAAGACAGATTATGGCAAGACTGGCAATCAGCAGTTTGTTTTTTTGTGTGTTGGTCAGCAAATTCATAATGATCTCGCTCCTTATATGGAAATAATTCTGTGTTATTAACTATAAGGAGTAAAGATTAAAATCCTTTGTGCTGCAGATTAATTTTTTATTAAAGATAGTGGGGGAAAGCCGCTTGCCAGGCTTCTGTCAGCATATCTAAATTCCAGCGGGCATTGGCAGGACTGGTGGAGGGCATTTTATGAAAATGGATATCCTGTCGGCTTAGCAGCAGTTGGTTGTATTTCTTGAAACATTGATAAGATTTTCCACCGTTGAAGCAGATGGTGTGAATTTGCGGATATTGTGCAAGCAAGGACGAGAAATCATTTCCGCGTTCATTTTTGATATCGGCATCCAGACTGCCTTTTCGCTCGCAGACGGCAATGGAATCCCAGAGGGCGACATGATGCCGGAGTAACATACTTAGCCGCTCATTATAGTCGCTGGGGGCGATGGGGGAATTTTCCAGAATTCGGGACATCAGAGGCCAGAAGCGATTCTGAGGATGGGCGTAGTATTGTTGAGCATCTAAAGATGCGACGCTGGGCATAGAGCCGAGAATGAGATGGGTACAGTTTTTATCGATACTGGGCATGAAGCCGGTGCAATGAAAAGTTGAGTTTGTCATAGAAAAACCTCCAGATTTTCTTTCCATATTATAAAGAATTGTATGGATGGTTAACTGCTGGCAGGAAGAGCTGTTCTTTTTGCCGAAGTTCAAATCGTTAGTGATTATGGAAAATGGTGATTATATATGCAATATATTTATTATTATGATTCTCCCTTAGGGATATTGATTATGGTTAGTGATGGAACTGCCCTGACGTCGTTGGTCTTTATGGATCGGCATGTTGACTATACGGGCGTTATTACGAAAAAATTGCCGATATTTGCGGATACTGAGCGTTGGCTGGATTTATATTTTAATGGGATTATTCCGGATTTTACGCCAGAATTGTCCCTGCGCGGAACGTCCTTTCGCTTGTCGGTATGGGAAATTCTATGCAGGATTCCCTATGGGCAGACAATTTCTTATGGAGAGATAGCTGCGCTATTGACCGAACAGCGCGACGGGAAGAGAATGTCAGCTCAGGCTGTTGGCGGTGCAGTGGGAGCAAATCCCATTGCCATATTTGTTCCTTGTCACAGGGTTATTGGTAAAGACGGCAGCCTTACTGGTTATGCCGGCGGTATTGAACGGAAAAAATGGCTGCTAGCTATGGAACAGAAGTTTCGTTGACCGAGTCCTTGGCACTGAGAAGCTTGGGAGAATGTTATGTAAATCAATAGGGCTAGAGGGGCGATAAAAAATCGGCTGTGACAAAATTTTCTTTGCCACAGCCGATTGGTGTTGTGAAATTTATGCTTCAGCACCTACAACTTCATTGAGATTGCTGATCAGAGCATCGATATCGATGCCGTGTGCCATTGCACCCTGTTCGATGTTTTCGAAGTGAGCAGCAGCACAACCCAGGCAGCCCATGCCGGCGTTGACGAATACATCAACGGTATCCGGATACTTCTGTACAACTTCAATAATGCTCATGTCCTTAGTGATAGCCATTATAAAATCCTCCTGCGATATTCGCGATCAACCTAAATTTAACGGATACAGGAATTATAGCATAGCTATTCTTAGGTTACAAGGAACAAATGGTACAGAAAATAAATTCCTGTGGTTTTTTTGTGGGTTTTGCTGTACAATGACAAGGTGTGACTGAAGATGGAGGCGGAGCATGAAAAGGCAAGTTTTTAACTGGCGCTATATTATAATGATAGTTTGTGTATTGGCAGCGGCAGGCGCGATTATATTCAGTCAGCAGCCTAAGCCATTGCAGGCCACTATGGTGGCAGATAGTGAGAGCGGTACCAAAGTGCTGGTGCTTAATTATCATAAGATCGATCATACCTTTATCTCATTGGCAGTGCGTCCTGAGGATTTTGATTACCAGATGAAGTATTTGCGGGATAATGGTTATCACACCATTACACCGGATGAACTTTATGAAGCTCTGGCAGGTGGTGGACCTTTGCCGGAAAATCCTGTGCTGATTACGTTTGATGATGGTTATGAAGACAATTATACCAATGCCTATCCGATTCTCAAGAAGTATGGGTTCAAGGCTACCGTATTTGTGGTGACGGGATTTTTGGATAAGCATAAGAAGGGGTATCTGAGTTGGGACCAGGCTCGGGAGATGAATAAGAATGGCATCAATATCGAGTCCCATACAGTGAATCATAAATCCATGACAGACTTGACGGACGATGAATTGCGTTCCGAACTGGTGGATTCTAAGAAAAAAGCAGAGGCAGAATTGGGGCATGCGGTAAATTATATCGCCTATCCCACGGGAACCTATAACCTTCATATTGCTCAAATGGTGCGGGAGGCAGGTTATAAGGCGGCCTTTACCATTAAGTACGGCAATGTGGATAAGGCCAGCAACATTTACGCTTTGGAAAGGGTGCCCATTTTTCATACGGAGGATACCAATAAGGACTTTATTGAGCGGATACGTTTCCAGCCTATTTTTGAGAGTTTTGGCTGGATGAAGAATTAAGCTTACATCTGTGCGTATAGACAGACGTCCGTGGGGCTGGTGATATTTTTCCACTTATCCATAGCATCGCAGCATAATCGCTTGCTATTGAGATAGATTTGCTATAAAATAAAAGATAGCGAAAGTGGGAAAAAGTGGTAGAAAGTGGTAGAAAGTGCTGTGAAGGTGGTGAGGCAGAATGTTTATGGGGGAATACACCCATTCCATTGACGCCAAGGGGCGTATTATTCTGCCGGCTGATTTCCGCCAGGAGTTGGGGGTAACCTTTATCATTACCAAGGGTTTCGATAGATGTCTCTTTCTTTACGGACAGCAGGCTTGGGAAGAATTGGCTGCAAAGTTGCGGGCACTGCCTATTTCTAAGCCAGAGGCGCGGGCGGTGAATCGATTTTTTTTTGCGGGAGCCAGAACCCTGGAGTGTGATAAGCAGGGACGTTTCCTGATTCCTGCTAATTTGCGCAACCATGCGGGAATTGCATTGAAACAGGATGTTATCCTCACCGGTGTGGATAACCGTATCGAAGTATGGAGCAAGGACAATTGGAATGTATATAGCGGTGAAGTAGAACCGGATGTTACCGCCATTGCCGCTTCCTTGGCGGAATTGGGAATTTGATTTTAGGAAGGATTACAGGACACATGGAGTTTCATCATATCAGCGTCATGCTGGAGGAGACCGTAAAAGGTCTCGTGACAACTAAAGAGGGGACTTATGTGGATTGTACCTTAGGCGGCGCTGGCCATTCCAGCCGTATTGCATCCCTGCTTACGGAAAAGGGACGGCTTATTGGCATCGATCAGGACGCGGAGGCGATTGCAGCGGCATCGGAGCGCTTGAAGGATGCGAAGTGTCGCGTAGATATCGTGCACAACAATTTCCGCAATTTGGAGCAGATTCTCGAGGAAGAGAACGCTCCTTGGGTGGATGGCGTGGTCTTTGATTTGGGCGTGTCTTCCCATCAAATCGATACGGCAGAGCGAGGTTTTTCCTATATACAGGATGCACCGCTGGATATGCGGATGAATCCGGAAGCGGATTTCCGTGCTTATGATGTGGTGAACAAGTACGAAGAAAAAGACCTTAACCGTATCTTTAAGGAATATGGTGAGGAGCGTTGGAGTAAACGGATTGCCCAGTTTATTGTGCAGGAACGGGCAAATAAGCCTGTCGAGACCACCGGGGAACTGGTGGATATTATCTGTAAGGCTGTGCCCAAGGCAGTACGGCAGGCTGCAGGGGGGCATCCCGCTAAGCGCATCTTTCAGGCGATTCGGATTGAGGTCAATGATGAACTGGGAATCCTGGAAACAGCCTTCCGTACGGCAGTGGCACATTTGAAACCTGGCGGGCGTATCGCCATCATCACCTTCCATTCGCTGGAGGATCGTATTGCCAAGAGCGTATTGAAGGAACTTTCCCGTGGTTGTATTTGTCCGCCGGAGTTGCCCGTTTGCATGTGTCATCATCGACCAGAGGTGAAATTATTGGGGAAACCCATCCAGGCTACTGCCGATGAGTTAGAGAATAATTCCCGCTCTAAGAGTGCTAAACTAAGGTTAGCGGAAAAACTACCAACAGATGAGAAGGGAGGCAGATAACCATGCTGGCCAGACAGGAAGAATATTATGAGGAGGAAGTGCGTGTTCTTACCCCTGCAGAGGAAGAAAAGGAATTACGCAAGGCTCCTAAGGAACCCTTATTTCAGACTGTTTTGGATACGCGGTTACGTTCGCATGGGCAATTGCTGTTTTTGACCATGACGGTATTGGCTCTTCTCGTTACGGTAGGCAGTGGCATCAGTGCCAGTCGTGGTTATGAACTGGTGGCCATTCAGCAACAGGCTGACCAACTGGAACAGGAGAATGAGCGGCTTAAGATTGAGATTGCCAAGTTGAAGTCGCCTGACCGTATAAAGGCCATTGCTCAGGATCAGTTGGGGATGAGTGTACCCAGGCAGACTTATTTTAGTAGTGAAAAGTAAAAAATGATGAATAAACGAAAAATTACAGGATTTTTCCATGGGAAAATCCTGTAATTTTTTGTAAAGCGGTGAAGAAAATGGCATGCGCAGGGAGCCGCTGCTGGTCTATTTTGCCTATAGCAAAATTTGCTTAATGGCGTTATAATAAAAAACGGTTCGCATTATCAGGCGTAGGAGGATTTATTCATGAAGACATTAGCACAATTGGCAGAGTTGGTGGAAGGCTCTGTGATTCAGGGCGATGAACATATAGAAATTACGGGGATTGAACACGATTCCCGCAAAGTGCAAGTGGGTACTTTATTTGTGTGTATTGCAGGCTTCCATGTGGATGGGCATAAATTCATTCCGCAGGCAGTGGAAAATGGTGCAAAAGCTATTTTGACGACTCGTGCGTGCAGCGAGGTGGAAGTGCCTGCAGGCATTGCTGTTTTGCATGTGCCGGAACTTAAGGAAGCATTGGACACGATAGTTCCTTTTTTCCATGATTATCCTGCGCAAAAGATGCGGGTAATTGGTATTACAGGAACCAATGGTAAGACCACCACCAGTTACCTTATCCGTGCTATTTTACGGGAAGCGGGTTATAAGGTGGGGCTTATCGGCACTATCCAGATTATGATGGAGGAAGAGGTATTCCCCATTCATAATACTACGCCTGATGTGGTTGAGCTTCAGCATACCCTGGCAATCATGCGGGATAAGGGCATGGATTATGTGGTTATGGAAGTTTCTTCCCATGCCCTTGATCAGAACCGGGTGGCTGGTATTGAATTTGACACGGCGGTATTCTCGAATTTGACACAGGACCATCTGGATTATCATAAGACGTTAGAAAATTACAAGCTGGCCAAGGCGAAGCTTTTTGATCTGCTGGGGAGAAAAGGCGTCAAGGATAGCAAGACTGCCGTGGTTAATGCTGATGATGAAGCCGGAAAGACCATGCTGGAACATGCGGCCTGCCGCCATCTGACCTATGGTATTGAGCAACAGGCATCTCTGCAGGCTACTAATGTTGAGGTCCTGGCCAGTGGTGCAAGCTTTACTTTAACGGAAGAATATTTGGGTGAAATGGCGCTAAAGCTGCATATTACGGGGATATTTAACGTTTATAACGTGATGGCTGCTGTGGGGGCTGCCATCGCTGAAAAAATTGAGCCTGCAGTCATCGCCAGGGCATTGGCAGATTTTACCAGTGTGCCGGGACGTTTTGAACTGGTGAAAGCCGGGCAGGACTTCTCGATTATTGTGGATTATGCCCATACGCCGGACGGGGTAAAAAATGTGCTTAAAACAGCCCGCCGCATTGCGAAGAAAAAGATTATTGCTGTATTTGGCTGCGGCGGTGATCGCGACAGGACCAAGCGTCCAATTATGGGGCGATTGGCAGCTGAATTGGCGGATGTGGTGATTGCCACATCGGATAATCCCCGCAGTGAAGATCCAGCCTTTATCCTTTCGGAAGTGGAAGTGGGGGTAAAGGAGGTTATTGGCAGTAAACATCACGAGTGCATCATCGATAGGCGGGAGGCCATTTTTAGGGCTGTGGAATTAGCGGAAGCTGATGATATTGTGATTATTTTGGGCAAAGGTCATGAGGATTATCAAATCCTGAAGGATAAGACCATTCATTTTGACGATAAGGAAGTTGCCCAGGAGGCTGTGGCGGCAAAAAAGGAGCAGGATTGATGTTTACCCTTGAAGAGATTGTAGGGGCCACCAGTGCCCATATATACAAGACAGAAAAGCGGAATTTCAGTGCTGTCGTTACCGATACACGGAAGATTAGCCAGGGGGCTTTGTTTGTCGCCTTGCAAGGTGACAAGTTCAATGGTGAAGATTTTGCTGCAGATGCGTTGCTTAAAGGGGCTGCAGGGGTAGTGGTAAGCGAAGAATGTGCACCGGAGATGCTGAAAAGATGCCAGGGAACGGTGCTGCAGGTTACGAATACCCTGACGGCTTATCAGTTGCTTGCCAAAGCTTGGCGGGATAAGTTCCCGGCTATACCTGTAGTTGCCATTACAGGCTCCAACGGTAAGACCACCACGAAAGACTTGACGGCAGCAGTGTTATCCGCTAAGGGAGCGGTGCTTAAAACCCAAGCCAATTTCAATAACGAAATCGGTCTGCCCTTGACGTTGTTAGGGTTAAAAAAAGAACACACGGCTGCTGTGGTGGAAATCGGTATGCGCGGCTTTCATCAGATTGATGCATTGGCGCCTATTGCATCTCCCCAGATTGGTATTGTGACCAATGTAGGGGAAACCCATATGGAATTGCTTGGCTCTTTGGAAAATATCGCTAAGGCTAAGCAGGAATTAGTCGAATCGATTCCTGCTGGTGGTACGGTTATCCTGAATGCAGATAATTCCTATGTGGCAGGAATGCGTTCGGCAGCAAAAGACGGGGTCAGGGTTATGACCTTTGGCATAGAAGAGGACGCAGATGTACGGGGAGAAGCTATCCATACAGAAGGCAATATGTCGAAATTTATGGTGACGTATCAAAATGAACGTCACGAGTATACCGTTAATATGGTAGGCCGGCACAATGTCTATAATACGCTGGCTGCTATCGCTGCAGGTTTTGCCATGGGGCTTACGCCTGCTGAAATTCGGAAGGGGTTAGCGAATCTTGAGGTCACTAAAATGCGCTTTGAGCTGCAGCAGGTCAAAGACTGGCATGTCATTAATGACGCGTATAATGCCAGTCCCATGTCTATGACAGCGGCCATTAATACCTTAGCGGAACTGGCTAAGGGCCGTAAGATAGCTGTGCTGGGAGATATGCTGGAATTGGGCAGTGTGTCGGAGGAGGCGCATCTTCATGTGGGAGAAGAAGTAGCTGCTCATGGCTTTACGGCATTGATTACCCAGGGGGATATGGGGGATTTCATCGCCAAAGGCGCGGAAAGCAAAGGGATGACGGCTGTTTACCGTTGTGCCAGTCATCAGGAGGCAGCGGATAAGCTTCATGCGTTGCTGCAGCCCGGTGATACCCTGTTATTCAAGGGATCCCGAGGCATGGCCATGGAAAAGATTATTGATTTACTATGAAGAGATGTTAGATCGTGAGGCATTACATTGGATAGCTTTATATTAGCGGCTGCCATAGCCGCAGGTTTCGTATTGTTGACCGGACCGTTTTTTATTCCGGAATTGCATAAGCTGAAGTTTGGGCAGAGTATTCGTGAAGAAGGGCCGGCAAGTCATCAGGCTAAAAGCGGTACGCCGACTATGGGCGGTATCATGATTATTTTGGGGGTTACTATTGCCACGCTGGTGGCAGCTCCTCTATCCACGGAAATCCTATTGGCCCTTTTTATCATGCTGGGACATTTCGTATTGGGCTTCCTGGATGATTATATCAAGGTGGTAAAAAAACGGAATCTGGGGCTTAAGGCGAAGCAGAAGATGTTGGGGCAAATCATCATTGCGGTGGTCACCATGGTTATCGGCACGAGAATGTTGGGGATTGATACCACGGTTTGGCTGCCGGTGGCGGATTCCCATATAAACATTGGTGCAGGTTATTATGCGTTGCTGTTATTTGTTATGGTAGGTACCAGTAATGCGGTTAATCTTACCGATGGATTGGATGGGCTGGCTTCTGGTACAGTGGCTATTGCAGCCAGTTCTTATGCGGTGGTCTGTACGCTGCTGGGGTATAGCGATCTGGCTGTTTTTGCCACTGCCGTGGCTGCTGCCTGTGTGGGGTTTCTGCGGTTTAATGCTCATCCGGCCAGGGTGTTCATGGGCGATACAGGCTCTCTGGCTTTAGGTGGGGCCATGGCGGCATTAGGGATTCTCACCCATACAGAAATCCTGTTGGCGCTGATCGGTTTTGTGTTTGTCTGCGAGGCATTGTCGGTTATCATCCAGGTGGCTTCGTTTAAGTCTACAGGCAAGCGCGTATTCCGGATGAGCCCTATTCATCATCATTTTGAATTAGGTGGCTGGTCCGAGTGGAAAGTCGTGTTTGTATTCTGGACAGTGGGCCTTGTTGCCAGCATTGCAGCATTGGAATTATTATAACGAGGAAACAGGGGGATTCACTATGGATTTAACGGGTAAAAAGGTACTGATTGTCGGCGCTGGTATCAGCGGCTTTGCGGCTGCAAAAATTGCCCGCCGGTTAGGCGCACAGGTGACATTGAGCGATGCGAAAAATGAGACGGATTTGGATGATGACTTTACCGAATTGCGGGATATGGGCATCAATTTGGCATTTGGTCCTCAGTCGGAGGAGCTTTTGGATGGTGTGAGTCTCGTCATCGTTTCACCTGCCGTACCTGCCCGTATTCCTTTGATTCAGTCGGCATATAAGCGGAAGATTCGGGTGGCCAGTGAAGTGGAATTGGCTTACCGGCTGAAGAAGGCTCCCCTCTGTGCAGTCACGGGAACCAATGGTAAGACCACTACCGTAACTTTATTGGGATTGCTTTTGGAAAGCCATTTTGACAAAGTGGGGGTGGGGGGCAATATCGGTGTTCCGCTGTCGGAAGTGGCTTTGGAGATTCCTGCAGATGGCTGCATTGCCGCTGAGATTTCCAGTTATCAGATGGAAGTGACTGAGGACTTCCATCCCCATGTGGCTGCTGTCCTCAATGTAACACCCGATCACATCGTACGTCATGGTTCCTTGGAGGAGTACCAGCGTATGAAGGAGAAGATGTTTGCCCAGCAGAAGGGCAAGGATTTTCTGGTCCTTAATTATGATGATGAACGCGTTCGGGATATGGCAAACCGTGCCAGTGCGCATGTGGTATTCTTTAGCCGTCAGGTACATCTTCATGAAGGGGCTTATCTGGAAGATGATCAATTGATTATTGCCTGGAATGGAGAAGAGTATCCGCTTTGTACCATCAAGGAGTTGGGCATCAAGGGGGCCCACAATGTAGAAAATGCCTTAGCCGCAGCCATGTCGGCTTTCCTGGCTGGGTGCCGGGCAGAAGAGATGGTGCCGGTGCTCAAATCCTTCCGCGGGGTGGAACATCGCATCGAATATGTTCGTACATTGGACGGTGTGGAATATTATAATGATTCAAAAGCCACCAATACGGATTCGGCTATCAAGGCGTTAGAAACCTTTGACAGGGGAATTGTCCTTTTGGCTGGCGGTGATGATAAGCTGACAGATCTTACGGATTTTTTGGCCCGTGTCCAAGAAAAGGTTACGGATTTGGTGCTGATTGGTGCAGCTGCTGATCGTTTTGAGCAAGAGGCACTGAAACAGGGCTATCCGCGGGAGCATATTCATCGGGCAGGTTTTTCTATGGATAAGGCAGTGGAACTGGCTCATAGTCTGGCTAAGGCACCGCAGGTGGTGTTGCTTTCTCCTGCCTGCGCCAGCTTTGACATGTATAATGGCATGGCAGAGCGGGGACGTAACTTTAAGGATTTAGTGAATAGATTGTAAGAGGGATGAACCATGAACATCATTGTTTCCGGTGGTGGAACAGGCGGGCATATATACCCGGCGCTGACCATTATGCGCACCATTGAGGAAAAATACCCGGATACGCATTTTCTTTATGTGGGAACCAACAAGGGGTTGGAGGCGGATATTATTCCCAAGGAAAATATTCCTTTTACCACGGTAGATATCCAGGGATTCAAGCGCAGTTTGTCTCTGGCAAATTTTGTGCGGGCGGGATTAGCAGCCGTAGGCGTGGCTAAAGCTATGAACGTGGTACGAAAGTTTAAGCCGGATGCGGTTATTGGTACGGGGGGATATGTCTGTGGCCCTGTACTGATGGCGGCCAGTATGTTGGGGATTCCCACATTGATACAGGAGCAGAATGTCGTTCCTGGCATCACCAATAAAATCCTTTCCAAGTTTGTGACCAGAATAGCGGCAGGTACGCCGGAGGCGGCACAGCATTTTCCGACAGGGAAAGTGGTCTGTACGGGAAATCCCATTCGCAAGGAAGTACTGACTGCCATGCGCGAGGATGGGGCCCGAGTCTTTGGCTTTGATCCGACGAAAAAAACGGTGTTGATTTCAGGCGGCAGCCGGGGAGCCCGTACCATAAATAATGCCATGGTTGATGTGCTCGTAGCGGCGGCTAAACAGTCGGAAGTGCAATATCTGCATGTAACCGGCAAACTGGATTATGAAGATATTATCGGTCATCTGGCAGAAAGAGGCGTAAATCTTGCTGAAACGCCCCACATAAGAGTAGAACCGTATCTTTATAATATGCCGGAAGCCATGGCTATGGCTGATTTGGTGGTGTATCGGGCTGGTGCTACAGGTTTAGCAGAACTTACAGCGCGAGGGATTCCCGCCATTCTTGTGCCCTATCCCTATGCGGCAGAAAACCATCAGGAGCATAATGCCCGGGCATTGGAAAGGGCCGGGGCAGCAAAGGTTATCCTGAACCGGGATTTGAAGAGTGCAAATCTACAGCGGATGCTGCAGGAACTTTTAACAGACGAGGCTGAACTTGCTTCCATGGCAAAGGCCAGCCGGGATTTAGGGAAACCGCAGGCGGCAGCAGATATTGCGCAAATGGTTATCGATATGATACAGGGGAGATTGACGAAATGAGACGGCTGAAAGAGCTAAAAGATATTGAAAAAATCCATTTTGTTGGCATCGGCGGCGCAGGAATGAGTCCGCTGGCTAAGGTGATGGTGGAACTGGGGTATGAAGTTACGGGGTCTGATCGGGCTGATTCGGATGTGATTCGAAACCTTAAGAAACTGGGGGCAAAAATCACGTTGGATGGGCAAAAGGGCGAAAACGTCAAAGGAGCAGATGCCATTGTGGTGTCCACCGCAATTCCCTTTGACAATCCAGAGGTCTTGGCGGCTCGCGATTTAGGTATCCGCAAGCTTCATCGCTCGGATATCAATGCAGCGTTGGTCAATGAGTATAAGGGGATTGCTGTGGCAGGGGCTCATGGCAAGACCACAACCACATCCATGCTGGGGGTGACACTGACTAAGGCGGGGGTATCCCCCACCGTGGTTGTAGGTGGCGAGATGCCGGATTTGGGGACTAATGCCATATTGGGCGAAGGTGAATATCTGGCTTCGGAAGCTGATGAAAGTGACGGCTCGTTTTTGAAACTGCATCCCCATATTGCGGTGGTCACGAACGTGGAAGATGATCACATGGATCATTATGGGACCATGGAGAACATCATCAAGGCCTTTAGGCAGTTTATTCAGAATGTGGACAAGGAAACCGGGTATGCAGTCCTGTGCTTTGACAATGAAAATCTGCGCAATATCGCCAAGTCCGTAGATCGGAATTATTATACCTATGCCATCGACCATGAAGCAGATTACATGGCGAAAAATATCAAGACCAATGGCAAGGGGATTGCTTTTGATGTGATGCATGGTGAGGAGATGCTGGGGCATGTGTCCTTGAATATTCCGGGGCGGCACAATGTATTGAATGCCCTTGCCTGCATCGTGACAGGCCTTACCATGGGTGTGGACTTTGAGAAAATGGTTGCTGGATTGGCAGAATTCCACGGTGCGAAACGTCGTTTTCAGACAAAAGGGCGAGCCCAGGGCGTTTGGGTAGTGGATGATTACGCCCATCATCCTACGGAAATTGCAGCTACGCTGAAAGCGGCCAAGGAGTTGAATCCTCAGCGCCTTATCTGTGTATTTCAGCCGCATCGTTATTCCCGGACGCAGTTGTTACACGAAGAATTTGGCAAGGCATTTATGGCTGCCGACTTTTTGCTGTTGACGGATATTTACAGTGCTGGTGAAGCACCTATTGATGGCATTGACGGGGAGACAATCTTGAACGAAGTGCGTAAGCAGTCTGGACAGGATGTCGTCTATATTCCCAAACGCGAAAAATTAGCGCAGTATCTGGCTGATGAAGCCCAGGATGGGGATTTGATTATTACCATGGGGGCTGGGGATATTTATAGGACTGGCGAAGAATTAGTAGAACTCTTGAATAAGTGATTAAGATAGGAAAGCAGGATTAAAATACAATGAAGCAGGATAAGATTGTTGTGGTTATGGGTGGAACATCCACTGAAGCCGAAATTTCTCGCCGTACAGGAGCCGCTGTTCTTTCAGCGCTTCAGGAGAAAGGGTACAATGCTGAGGGCATGGAGTTAAACCCCAAGACCTTTGCTATGGATATTCAGAAAGCAGGAGCAAAAATGGTTTTTAATGCCCTGCATGGTAAATTTGGCGAGGATGGTCTTTTGCAGGGGACCTTGGATATGCTGGGGATTCCCTATACCGGTTCAGGGGTATTAGCAGCAGCGATCACGATGGATAAAGCTGCTTCCAAACGGGTATTCATCAGTGAGGGAATCTCCACCCCGCGTTGTCATACTTATAACAGTTTTGAGCAGAAGCGGGATTTGGCTGGTGAGATCAAGGCTGAGTTTTCCTTCCCGGTAGTGGTAAAAGCAGTTTCTCAGGGGTCCAGTATTGGCGTATATATTGTGGAAAGTGAAACGGAATTGGCGGATGCAATCAAAGAAGCATTCTCCTATAACGATGAAATCCTTGTGGAAGAATTCATCAAAGGCCGGGAAATGACCGTAGCAGTATGGGGAGATGAGGATAAGAAGGAGGCCTTCCCCATCATTGAGATTACGACAACTTCTGGCCGTTATGACTATAACAGCAAGTATACGAAGGGCGCTTCTGCACATATCATTCCGGCTCCGGTAAGTGACGAAAAGACACGTGAGATGCAGGAATTAGCGATTAAGACCTATACAGCCTGTGGTTGTAAAGGAGTAGCCCGTGTGGATATGATGTACAGTGAAGATGAGACGCCTTATGTTATCGAGGTGAATTCGGTACCGGGGATGACGGAAACGTCTTTAGTACCGGATGCGGGCAGAGCTATGGGCGTTGAATTCCCTGACTTGTGTCAGCGCATTTTGGAGATGGCAGGTTTCTAAGCAGGTTGTATCCGGGAAGAGAAAAGAGGCGGAGTAATGGATGAAAATGAAATAGTGGAATCAACGCCAAAGGAAGAGCCTAGGGTGCCTGCGGGAAAGCCGCGCCGCAGTCCCCGGAGATTGCTTAAGGGATTGGCTTTTTTGGCTGTTTGCGGTGGCTTGATGTCCATTGTAGTATATTCGCCTCTATTTACCCTGCAGCGAGTAGTCATCCATGGGAATACCTATCTTGACGAGGATGATATTCTCACCAGTGGACGGCTGCACAAGGGGGAACCCCTGTTCCAGTTGGAAACGGATGAAGTTACGCAGAATCTCATGAAGGATTTGCGTATAGAGAGTGCAGTGGTACGACGGCGGATACCGGATACTTTGGATATTGAGCTCACGGAGCGGCTGCCGGTAGCCACGGTGGCTTGTGAGTATGGTTATCTGGATCTTGATCGACAGGGAAAGGTTATCGGCAGTTACAAGACGTTGCGCAAAATGCCGATTCCTTTGATCACCGGTGTAAGGATGCATGATATGTACATTGGCGATGATAATAAGGATGATCGGGTGACTAAGGTGTTGGCGTTTTTAGCCCAATTAGATGCAGAATCGCTCAACCATCTGTCTGAAATCAATGTGGCAGATCCCAATGCTGTGATGGCCTATACCAACCAGGCAGTGCAGATAAGATTAGGGAATTTTGAGCGCTGGGAAGAAAAAGCCAAGCTGACGCGGGAGTTCCTGCTCGACTTACCGAATGCACGGCATCCGATTGAATTCGTGGATTTTAGCTATACGGCACCGTTTATTCGCTTGAGGGAGAATCTGGTGGACTCCGAGGTTAAGGTCAATGAAAAGGCACAATAAGCCGCTGCGTACAAAAATTTCTTTGTAAAGCGTAATTTTATGTCTATTCAATTAGCTGAATAGAGCCTTTGGCTGCTGATATCTTTTATGTTTAGAGGATGTTGTCTCGATGCATAAAGAGGTATGGGCAGCTTTTGTTTTTTTGTAATTTTTTTTTGAAAGTTATAGCATTATCAAGCAATAAATGGTAGAATTAAGGAGTATATTTGTGTGGATAAATAATCACGGTGGACAAATTGTTGTCTGAGCGTGATATATAATACGAACGTCATGGGGGTTAACGCTGTGTTTGAATTGGAAGATAACGGCCTCGACCAGTTGGCCAAAATCAAGGTAATCGGTGTAGGCGGTGGCGGTAGCAATGCTGTTAACCGCATGATAAACTTTGGGCTGCAGGGAGTCGAGTTTATTGCAGTAAATACGGATGCTCAGGCGCTGCTGAAATCTTTGGCGCCGAAGCGCATGCAGATTGGCGAAAAGCTTACCAGGGGATTAGGTGCGGGAGCTCGTCCGGAGATTGGACAGAAGGCGGCCGAGGAAAGCCGCGACGATATTCTGGAGGCACTGCGGGGCGCGGATATGGTATTCGTTACTGCTGGTATGGGCGGTGGCACTGGGACTGGTGCGGCGCCGGTGGTGGCGGAATGTGCCCGGGAAATCGGTGCGCTGACTGTGGGCGTTGTAACTAAGCCCTTTGGTTTTGAAGGAAAGAAACGTGAGCGCAATGCAGAATCCGGCATTGCTAATCTCAAACAGCATGTGGATACCATTATTACCATCCCCAATGATCGTTTGATGCAGGTGGTTGATAAAAAAACGCCGATTACGCAGGCTTTTCAGATTGCTGATGATGTCCTGCGTCAAGGTGTAAAGGGCATCTCGGATTTGATTGCTCTTCCAGGACTGGTGAATCTTGATTTTGCTGATGTGCAGAGTGTCATGAGTAACGCTGGTTCAGCACTGATGGGAATCGGTGAAGCATCAGGCGAAGGCGCAGCTATTGAAGCTGCTAAGGCTGCTATAGCATCACCGTTGCTGGAAACCAGTATCGATGGTGCAAGAGGAATCCTGCTCAATGTTACTGGTGCTGAGGAAAATCTCAGCATGTATGAAATCCAGGAGGCTTCTGAGGCCATTCATGATGCGGCGGATAGCCAAGCAAATATCATTTGGGGTGCATCCATTGACAATACAATGGGGGATACAGTTCGTGTCACGGTTATCGCTACGGGCTTTGATGCAGCAGATACTATTGGCGTGCAGCCGCAGGGAGGGCCGTCAGCTGCTCAGCCCGTAATGCCGAGCTTTAACCTGAATCAGAACAATGCTGCTGCAGACGAGGAGAATGTACAGACTGTTTCTCCGGCAGCTGACTTCATTGATATTCCTGTTTGGATGCAGAAAAAGTAATCAAAAAAGTTATTGACAAGTGTTGAGAATGCAGATATAATATATCTTGTTCTTAACGCTTGTTGCGTTATATGGGTAGGTGGCCGAGTGGTTAAAGGCAACAGACTGTAAATCTGTCATCTTCGGATTACGATGGTTCGAATCCATCCCTGCCCACCACTTTGGCGGCATAGCTCAGTTGGC
>NZ_JAILPX010000108.1 GCF_024699275.1 Selenomonas sp. | reverse complement strand
GATGAACTCATCAACACCAATGGCACCATTCTCTGCACCCGCCCGCTGGAACCAGCTATTTTCACGGAACCCTCTATCGTCTGGAAAAAAAATCAAGTTTTTTCCAAAGCTTCCCAAGCGTTCCTGGCCGCACTGCAAACTGAATTTAACGCCTGAACCGACAAATCCCCCTGTCAGGTTAAAACCTTACAGGGGGATTTTGATAGAGCATTTTATGTCAGGTTAAACTGCTTTTTATAACTTAGCCAGAATATCCTCTGCCACCTGCGCAGCCGTCAGGTGATTTTCTTTAGCGAGCGCCGCATAATCATAACGGTCATAGAATTTTTTGGCCAAGCCGAAGTTTAAGACCTTCATTTTGTCGGCACCGTAGAAACGGGCAATCTTTTCACCAAAACCACCGTCCAGCACACCGTCTTCCAAGGTTGCCACCAGTTCATGGCTGGCTTTCAGCTTTTCTAGCAATTCCTCATCCTGTCCGGTGATAAACAGCGGATTAATCAAGGTAGCTTCAATACCCTGTTCTTTGAGTTGGGCTGCAGCTTCTTCCGCCAGATTGTAGAAATTGCCCAAGCCCAGCAAGGCCACCTTATGGCCTTCCTTTACCACTTCGTACTTGTTGAGTTCGTCATAAGACTTGCGCACTGGACGCTTAGAACTGCCAACCATGGCATGGGGGACTCGAATAGCCACGGGATATTTATCCTGGGGAATGGCCCAATCCAGCATCGCCTGGTATTCCTCTGGTGAAGTCGGTGCCAGATACACTAGGTTCGGTATATTACTCATCATGGGGATATCGTAGAAGCCCAAATGCGTCACATCATTCATACCGTACATAGATGCCCAAAATACCAGAAAAGTTGCCGGACTGTTATTGACGCAGACATCCTGCGCCAACTGGTCATAAGTACGCTGGAAGAACGAGGAATAATCACCAAAGACGGGATGCGCTCCATTGCGTGCCAAACCAGATGCCATGGCCACAGCCTGTTCTTCAGCAATTCCTACATCCACATAGTGGCTGCCCAGTTCCTGCCGCCGAGCTGGCGTTAGATTCATACTGGACGGGGTAGCTGCTGAAATGGCGATGAATTTTTCATCTTCCTTCGCCAGCCGCAAGAAGGTCTGCGCAGTCTGCTCGGCATAAGGGTCAATAAAATCCTGTTTGACCTCCCCCGTGGCGATATCAAAGGGCATATGCCAGTGCCACGCCTCCTTGTTTTCCTCGGCCAGCTTGTAGCCCTTGCCCTTCTGGGTCACGATATGCAGGACCACAGGGTGGTCGATATCCTTTACTTCCGTCAGTGCCGCAATCAAAGCCTCCGCATCGTTGCCATCCGCCACAAAACGGTAATCCAGCCCCATGGCCTTAAAGAGATTACGCGGCGACTGCCCCTTTGTCTCCCGCAGTTCCCTAAAGCCCTTATACATGCCGCCGTGGACTTCGGCAATGCTCATATCATTATCATTAAAGAGGATAATCAGATTGGAATCCATTTCGCCAGCAGTATCCAGTCCTTCCAGTGCCTCACCGCCGCTCATGGAACCATCGCCGATGATGGCAATGATATTCTCTTTCGTGCCTTTGAGGTCACGGGCCTTGGCCAATCCCGTTGCGAGACTTATCGACGTAGACGTATGCCCGATGTTGAACATATCGTGCTCGCTTTCCTCAGGATTGGTATAGCCGGACACATCATCATAATGCTCCTCGTAAAGGTAAGCATCCTTGCGCCCCGTCAGCATCTTATGCGGATACGCCTGATGGGAAATGTCAAAGACAAATTTATCCTGCGGCGAGTCAAACACCGTATGCAGAGCAATCACCGCCTCCACAATGCCAAAATCCGGGCCAAAATGGCCGCCATGGATGCTGGCCCGCTTCAACATAGCCTCCCGCATTTCAGCCGCTAGTGCCTGCCGCTGCTGAGCAGTATAATCCTTGATATCTTCAGGGCTGTTAATCTTTTCTAAATACATTTAGTTGCTCCTTTTTGCTAGTGATTCTTGTTATTTACCGGATGGCTATAACAATACACCTTGGAGCAAACTTCAAGTCAATAACTTTTTTCGCTTTGCATAGATAAATTTTTTTCTTGACCTTGAGTGTACTTCAAGTGTTAAACTGAAACCAGCAGCTAAACTTAGACCAATGAGGTGATTTTATGACCATCAAGGAAGTCAGCGAAAAGTACGATTTATCTGCCGATACCATCCGCTATTACGAGCGCATCGGTCTTATCCCCCATGTTCCCCGCAAGGAAAACGGCATCCGCGATTTTGACGAAGCCGCCTGCGGCTGGGTGGAGTTTTCCAAATGTATGCGCAGTGCCGGAGTACAGGTCGAAGCCCTGATTGAATATGTTGACCTGTTCTTCAAGGAAGGCACCGAAGAAGCCCGCAAGGAAATCCTCGTCGAACAGCGCGCCCGCCTGCAGGAACAATACGAACAGCTCAAAGCCACCATGGAGCGGCTGGATTACAAAATTGCCCACTACGAAGAGCTGATG
>NZ_JAILPX010000043.1 GCF_024699275.1 Selenomonas sp. | reverse complement strand
CACTCTCCTGCCTAAGATACGAAAACATGCCGTGGGCATGCTCTACAAGTTCTTCTTTGTCATTAGTTACGATATTGCCCTGCAGGGAAACCATCTCCAGCATACCATTTCGTTCATGCTGCAAGAATTCCTGCTTGGCGGGGATATATGTCCCCACGATTACCTGGTCACAGGCCCCAATGCCCTGAAAGGTGGCCGATTTTATCTTCAGCTCCTGACAAACCTGCCGCAAACCTTCTATGACCTCGTCGCCCTTATCCATGCGGATATATATCCGACCACTCATTTTTTTGTATTCCATGACATCCTCCTAAAATAACCGCTGCTTTTTCCTTTGAATGTATCATAACAGGAGAAGCAGCGGTTGTGAAATGCGTTTATTTCATTATCGATACGGATACCGAATCAATTATCCAGTACTACCTTGTCATAAACATACTGCCCATTACGCAAACCGCCATCATAATCAATGGCAGCTGCCGGACAGCGATGGAAGCATCCCAGGCACAGGGTACATTTTTTCTTTATCCAGACGGGGCTGCCCTGCTGCATCTCAATGGCCCCAAGCGGGCATTGACGGGCACAAAGTCCGCAGCCAATGCATTTACTGCTGTCCAGCTTGAACCGTTTTGTCTTGCGAATGCGGTTGTAATTGGCCTTGGCTGCAGCAGCTCCAAGAGCAGACATCTGGTTGGGCAGGGTATGTCCAAGCTCCTTGTTCATCACCTGCTGAACAATCCGTTTCGTTTCCGCCTCGCCATTCTCTTCGGCCCAGCGGTTCCGCTCCTTATCCTTCAGATAGAACATGGGGCTCCAGTTGTCTACAAAGCGTGCCGCATACAAACTGTCAAAGTGAATGCCAATCCTGCCAAATTCTTTTTGGGCCGTGGACAGGATATTACCATAATCGCAGCCATAGGTAGCCACAAAATAGCAATAGTGATTGCTGCCTAAAAGCTCAATTTCCGCCTGCTCCAGATAGTCCAACAGGATAGAGGGTAAGCCCTCCCAGTAGGTGGGCATGACCACGCCGAAATTTTCTCCCTACGGCACGGTCAGACGATATTTTCCCTGCCGCACCAATTCTTTGAGGGGAATCATTTCTTCCCCTGTGGCTTTGGTCAGTTCCTGGGCCACATACTTATTGGTGCCGGTGGCACTGAAATATACAATCATTGCCACACCTTCTTACAGGCTATTGACCCGGCTGCGATAACGTTGCAACACTTCCTCGCCGTTATCATCCAGCAGACGTTGCAACTGGCCAATCATGACCTCCTTATCTTCTGGTATCCTGCCATTGAGACGGATGGGCAAGGTTACATGCTCGGCCCGGAAGATGGTGGGGATATTCAGGCAGCGGATAAATTCCTGCATTTCTTCAACGCGTTCCGTTTCCGTAGCTTCCTCATATTTGCCGGCTGCAACATCCCGGGACAGGGGCGTATCCGGGAACAAGGTCAGCTCCGAAGCGTAAATCATGGCCGGTTTCAGCTGATTGTAGACCTTAGCGGTTTCCCTTGCATGGGAAAGGCCCCAGTTATGGCCGCCAAGGCCACCCAGGAAATTGCCAATCCAAGGCATGCCTGCCGCATCCATCTTCCTGCACTCTTGCAGCACCAGGTCAACATGATAGCCCTTATTCATGCGGTCCAGCAGCTTGTCATCACCACTTTCCACACCGAAGTAGAAATAGCCATAGCCACGGTCAGCCAGTTCCTTAAGCTGCTCCACAGTCTTGTTCCGCAGATTGTCCACCCGGGCATAGCCGCCAATGGTTTTTACCTGAGGCAGATAGCGGTTAATCAAATCTGCAATGTGGAGCAAGTCTTCAGTCTTGCGGATAAAGGGGTCAGCCCCTTGCAGATAGATGCGGTCAAACGCCCAGCCGGACTGGGCAAGTTCCTTAATGTCTTCTTCGATTTCTTCCATAGGTGAAATCGCAAAGGGACTGTCCTTATAGAACGTGCAGAACTCGCAGCTGCCATGACTGCAGCCAGAAGTAATCTGCAAAAAGCCATCAGCGGCTTCATAAGGGGGACGATTTATTCCACTGGAAA
>NZ_JAILPX010000042.1 GCF_024699275.1 Selenomonas sp. | reverse complement strand
TTTTCACTGCCATAAGACCATTTAATAATGGGGTTATACCAGTCTCCCTCACTGCACAGTACCTGATAGGTATGGTGCGTCGTGTTGATGATAATATTGGTCTTAGCGCCTTTAGCAATTGGTTTCAGATAAATATGCGGTGTTCCTTCCACAGTCGAGGCATCCAGCATCCACTTACCTGTATCCCCGCCACCAACATAGGTAATCTGTTCACCTTCTTTCAGCACAATATCCGTCAGATAGTTCAGCTTGCAATAGATTTTATAGAGCTGACTGGGACTGTAACTGAATACCATCGTAGAATCCCCTTGAGCATTGATGGCATCCTGAGTATAACCAACATTTTCGTTATAGCCAGGTTCCACCAAATAGTTACTGGTAGCTGGATACCCATGGGAAAGGCTGTCACCACGTTCAATGGCTTTTTGCCGAGAACTTAGCTCATCTACCTCAGCCAGCAGTTCCAGATGCTCCCTGGCTTTTTCTTCCAGTTCAGCCTCCAGTTTCTGTACCTGCTCCCGTAATTTCCTTTCCTTATGGCTTTCATTAATCTCCTGCTTGTCAGCGCTTGCTGTCTGCTCCTGCCTAATACTTGTATCATCTGTAACAGTCTGAGCAGATGCGGCTATCGGAAACACAAGAAATCCCAGCATACTAAAGGCCGCTATGTTTTTCCTGATATTCTGTGCGTTCATTTTTTATCCCCCGCCTTATCCTTTACGTCTTTGGCCACATTTTCTTCGGACCAACTGAAGTCCTTCACATAGATGCCTAACGGATTTTCCATTAGGGATTTTTTATCTTTCCCTTGAATAATAGTGACGGTAAATATGCCGGTCATCTTTACAGTCTTTTGAGCACCTGTCGTCAAATCCCATATATCTTCTGTCCAGTTAGCCTGATAAGAGTCGCTGCCTGAATTCACCGGCAGAATAGAATTAATTGTGACTTTAATCCGTTTCTTGCCAAAGTCCCCGGCTTTATCCTGCTTTTCCATTTCAGCGGACATGGCAGCTGCTGCATCTTTTGTCATATAGCCATAGGCCTCATACCAGCTTTGCTTATAGACCTCCCCATCCACAGGAAGGCTTCTAGTGTCTTGTATGAACTTACCCAGGAAATACTCAATTTCCAGTTTCTCCGGCGTATAATCCATTTCAGATATAACTCCGGCCTTTCTTATAGCACCGGTTGTACTGTCTACTTCGATGATATAAGGCTCCACAGTACTTTGCGTTGCCTGATAGACATTGGCAATGGTGGCAATTACCAAAGCTCCCATAAGCCCCATACACATAATCCGCAAGTTATGATTCTGCCTTAAAGCATTGCCATTCATATCGTCCCAAACCTTACGGCCATATTCACAGGGATTCTGTGGTTCTTCTTTGTTAAATTGCTGTGACCCCAGAAATAATTTGCTCACATCCAATCTTTACTCCCCCTGTCGTTCCTTTATTTTTAGGCCCTCGCCCCCGATAAAAGCAATTTTTGAGCTGTAATGATTCTTCTCCGACTCACTATGATTGGGCGAAGGCTTCTGTTCCGGCATGTTATTCACTGTGTTATTTCTTGTTGGAATCTGTGGTATGGTTGGATATACCCTGGCCATGGTCACCTGACGCCCATCAGGAATACTTATGAGTTTTCTTTCCTTCTCCACTCCAGCGACCGTTTTCCCCTGTACACTTTTTTCCGAAGCAAAGGGGCTGTAGTCTGCCAGTTCCACCACTTGAGCAGGATTGGTATGCCAAAGCGGCTTTGCCTCTGCTACAGAAAAATCATCTACATTGTATGAAGAATTTTGCCCGTTACACAGCCAAATACCAGCTAAAAGGCCAACAACTGTGCTGGATAATATACCTAATATCCATTTATTCCTTTGACTCACTTGCATCATCCTCGCCTCCTGACTTTAATATTTTTAGCAGAAATGCCTCAAAATCCCACTGTGTTTTAAGATTAAGACGAGCTAGGTCTTCCAACCGCTTCATCCTGCGAATAGCCACAACGAGCACAACTACCATCACGACATTAACAAGCAACCAAAAGGCCAGCCCCCAGATAATCCACATACGCTTCACCCTTTTGTATAAATTTTTATCTGAAGCTTCGTCTCCAGATTTTCATTTGTGCCTTGCATATCCAGCATACGAAGGTTCAGCAAAGCATCCTTAGTCTGCATATTCTCCAGATA
>NZ_JAILPX010000097.1 GCF_024699275.1 Selenomonas sp. | reverse complement strand
CTTCCCGCAGAGTAAATCCTCAGCAAAGGACTGTAAGCTCACAACGGTTACAGCCTGCCGATTTACCCTGCAATTGACTTTGGGTCTTTTTCTATGTAATTGTGGATAACGTAATTTTATTTTAGACGGAGTACCCCCCCCGAAATTCACAACCACCACTTCTTGTCGCAAACCACCACCTCGAACAGGCTTTCGTCCTCTCCCTGCGCATAAATGCTGTCCAGCACAGGAAATACCAGCTCGATAATGCCATTGGTGGGAATACATAGGGAGAGTAAATAATTCATTATTTCATTTCCTCCAAGTATTCATCATAATCGCGGATATATTCGCCGCCATCATAATGGGTGCTGGCCAGAACCAGCAGCACCGAATCCGAGGAAAATTCATACATATCCTTCCAAATCATCTTCGGGATATAGACGCCCATCATGGGCTTATCCAGGGAAACTACAAACTCCTCCTTTCCATCCGTGATACGCACCTTGCTGTGCCCCGCCACGTTAATCAATACAAATTCCGACTCCCGGTTGGCATGCTGACCACGCACCACCTCAGAATCCGAATCATATATGTAAAATACCCGCTTGATATCAAAGGGAATCGCCTGCGCTCCTTCGATAACCACCAGCTTTCCCCGTTCATCCCCTAAATCACCAAAGTGCAGAATGGGGCATTTTTCCTTTAAAGTCATAGATTATTACCTCTCCATCTATTTCTAGTCGATATCCCATCTATAGAAATCATGCACCACTGCCCTGGCTCCGAAGCCTTCCTTCTGACCAATCAGACCCTTATTGACCACTCGGCCCTGCTCCTCGTTGCTTGTACCGAAGTCAAAATAACGATAGTCCGCATATTTCTCCTTCAACAGGTAATCAATGAGCTTATCCAGAGCCCCCAGCTCCCGGCCTTCGTTGGAATTGGCCAGATACTGTGTATGAGCCACATCCTTATTCTCAAAGATAATGGCTCCGGCCAAAAGTTCACCATCAAGCGTGCCCGTATACAAATGAATATTTTCCGGGAACCGCTGTGCCAAAAGCTCAATTTCCTCAACCGAATGTACGGCACGAGCTCCATGATATTCTTCCAGGATTCGGTTCTCTAACTCCATAAACGAAGCAAAGTCATGACTTTCCTGAACTTCGATATTGTTCTTTTTGCCACGAGCCACCATCCACTTACGCCCTTTCTGGTATTTATAGGGCTGCTCCATACGAACAGCTGTGGACACATCCCGGCGGATAAGCTGAGCGCCGACTCTCCACAGCGCATAACGGTCTTCATCAGCCGGATACTCGCTATAAATGTAAGGAATGCACTTATAAACAATGGTCTTTACCCCCAAAGTCTTTACAAATTCCTGTACCTGTGCAAAGATATCCAGCATCAATTCCACTGTCATCTTGCTATCCACGATAAACCCGCCAAAGGTCAAGCCGCCATGACTGGTCAGCGTGTCCCCGTCAATAGAGGCTGGCAATAGTGCTACGATATTATTTTTCTCGTTAAATATCATCAGGGAAGCATCCCTAAATCTGTCTTTGTGATATTCCATGTACTCCCGCACAAACAGAAAATGTCCATTGCGGGCTGTTTTCACAAAATCATTCCATTGCTGGCAATCCCCATCTTCGTAAATAAGTATTCTTTGAGAATGCCCCCCCCCCGCGTACACAGGTGCTGAATTTTCTCTATCGTTAACGGCCAATTTGTATCTTCCTCCTATTTCTGGTGGCATATGCTATCCCTTGCCATCATGGCAATCCATACCATTATTTCCTTTACATAGTGCCCATATACGTTGATATTTTTCTGAGCCACTATGTTACGATAGCAGCTTTTCTTATTCCAGCACTCCAGATAAGTCTGCTGGAAACTGGCCACATCAAACTTCTGCCATGTAAAGTCATATCCTGTGGTATTATCGGTAATCAGTTTCTGCAAATTGCTGATAAATTTCTCCGGCGTAATCACGGCCTCTGTCATTCCCTGCTCCAACTCCTGACGATAAGCATCATCCCGCAAGTATCGATTTATACTGTCTACCATATCCGCCTGTTGATGATAGTAGACACTCTTGTCTAGCAAAAGAAGGCCATAAGCATCCGCATCATGAGCCAATGTAAAGGGAACTTTGCCAGCCAGCGCCGCATATTGAAGCATCAATGCACCAGAAATCGGATAGGTATTGAGATAAACATCTACCTGTTCCAACATCTGATAGAGGTCATCCCTCTCTGCTGTAAAAAACACCCGTCCAGCAAATTTTCTCTCCAGAGCCGTAAACTCGGCAATTTTCTTATTGCCCGCATACCAGAAAAGCAAATTATCATTAGCTGTAAGTAGTTCAGCCACAATCTGATAGAACGTCCCCTCTTTATCCTGGGTCTTGTAAATACTTCCCCCAGAGAACATCACCTTCTGCCCCGGCTGTTTCTCAAAAGGAAATCCCTTAAACTTTGCCTCCCGATTTACCGTAGGATAATAAGGTAGCATTTTGAGTTTTTCCTGCGGAATCTGCCGCAATGCATGGGATATATATGCGCCAAAATCACGAAACTCAATGCAGATATCAAAGGCATTCGTCCCCAGCCAATAAGCATGGTCAGTCAGATTGACCTGATAACGCTTCAGCCCCGGCGGCAGATTCTGAAACGCCGCAATCCCGGCCACATCATCAGGACGTGTATAAAGGAAATTCACCTCTGCCCCCCAGTCAATAATCTGCTTGGTAAGCGCTTCATACTGAGGGATAATATTTTCCCGCGGCAAAAAAATACATGTATGCCTTTCCTTGCCCACAATTTTCTTTATCCGTGTCAAGGTCGATTGTGTCCCATCGTAGGTAATATAGAGAATCTCATACCCCAGCCGGTCAAGTGCCTCTAGGTATATATAAGCAAGCCCTCTGTTTCCCAAGCCAAAGGCATCATACCAAAGGACTCGCCTGGTATCCAGCACCTGTTCTCCCTGCAGCCGAGGCAACCGCCGCAGAATCTCCTGCCACAGGACTTCTAATTCATCATCAAAATAGAACTGATTATACTGATAGGACATATTGGCCTGCAAGGCCACAATCCGCATGGCAAATTCATAATTTCCCTTTGCTGTATACTGTTGTATAAGCCGCAAATTTTTCTGCCTGATTGCAGAAAAATCTTTGCCTATCATCATTTATCACCTCAAAACTCATTAATGGCCGCAATTACCACGGTCTGCTCTTCTGCGGTCATGCCGTTATACATCGGCAGGCTCAAGACTTCATCCGCATAACGCTCGGCAATGGGATAATCGCCTTTGTGCTTGCCCAGGTACGCATAGGCTTCCGACAAATGGGGCGGAATCGGATAGTGAATAAGCGTCTTAATC
>NZ_JAILPX010000086.1 GCF_024699275.1 Selenomonas sp. | reverse complement strand
CCGAACAGAAAATCACTCCCCCGCTCACCCCAAAGCTGCAACCTATGTGATGGCCACGAACGCGTTGCCCTCGCAGCAAAAACATCGATGTACTTGCTGCTTATCCCTGCGAAAAATACACATTAGGCAAAGGTAACTTAGGAGCGGAGGTGGTGATGCTTTTTGCCTTGGAACGATTGTCCGAACGCAGTGAGGACTGGCCCACAAAGGTATGAACTGGATGCTGAACTGAACATACGCGCCGTTGGCCTGCCCGGCGCAGGTGGCTAAAAAGCCCATATGTTTGCTTGTGGGCCATTTAGTGGGACGGCGAAAAGTATTACCACCTCTGCGCCAACTGCGCTGTAACAAAAAAAGAAAGCGCGCAGTAACAGCGACAAACTGCAATTTGCTAAAGAGCGCAGATAATAGAGGCCCCCATAAGTTAGATCAAAAATCTAACTTATGGGGGCCTCTGCATGTTATATCAACGTAAAGGGATCGTTCACAGCTCTAAATATATTGTCGGAGGCTTATTCTGCTTCAAAGAGCGGCAGGGCTTCCAAAAAGATGATATCGGTACGCTGGGCGGCATCGCCTTCAGCCAGTACACAGGCCTCGCCGATTACCTTGCCACCAGCTTCTTCCGTAAGCTGGGTCAGGGCTTTCATGGAACCACCGGTGCTGATTACATCGTCCAGCAGCAGTACATTCTTGCCTTTGAGCCGTTCAACATCTACACCATCCAGGCAGAGTTTCTGCACGCCCTTGGTGGTGATGGAGATATCTTCCACCCATACGGCATCTTCCATATAGGCCTTGACGGATTTGCGGGCTACCACATAGCGGTCCATACCCAGTTCACGGGCCAAGTCTGCTGCCAGGGGGATGCCCTTGGTTTCAGCGGTAAGAATCACATCGGTGCCTGCAGGAACTTTTTTGGCCAGTTCCTTGGCGCAGGCCAGGGTCAATTCTGGATCGCCCAGCATAATGAAGCCGGCGATGGCCATTTTGTCCGTAACGTTCAAAATAGGCAGCGAACGCTTACAGCCAGCTACCGTCAGTTCATAAAATCTATTTGCCATAATTCATAAAACTCCTCGTCTGAGAATTTTGTCGCAGAACCATTATACGCTCTTTTTTTCCCAAGCGCAAATATTATTGTAAGAAAAGGGGAAACTTGGTAGAATAGGGATAATGTGTTTCGGCGTTTATCATAATGAAGGAGGATTGTATTTGCGTATCTTATTATCCAATGATGATGGCATACAGGCAGAGGGAATCAGGGCTTTGGTGCGGGCCTTACATCGAGATCATGAGGTGATTGTCTCAGCGCCCATGCGACAGCAAAGCGGCATGAGCAATGCGCTGACCATCGGCAACCCCATCGAGGTGGCCCGGGATGAAGAACTGGAACGGGCCTATGGCATTGAAGCCTGGGCCGTTGGGGGAACACCTGCCGACAGTGCCAAAATATACATAGAAGCCTTTATGACGAAGGAAAAGCCGGTGGATTTGGTGATTTCGGGTATTAACCACGGGGCGAATCTGGCTACGGATATCATTTATTCCGGTACGGTGGGGGCGGCCATGGAGGGGTATTTCCACGACATTCCGGCCTTTGCCCTGTCTTTGGATGTGGCCAGTGAACTCACCTATGATGCAGCAGCGGAAATCTTTGCCCGGGATTTCCGGAAGCTCATGCCTGGGGAGAAGAAAACCTTCCTTTATAATGTGAACTTTCCGCTGTTCCTCAAGGATGGCGTGCCCCAGTATGTGTTTGGCCGTCAGGGGAAACGGGATTATCTCAATGCCTTTACCCGGGAAGAACGAGACGGTAAAATCTATTACACCATGGCGGGGGAGATTTACGATTCGGATAAGGGAAATGCTACGGATATCTATGCCATCGAGCAGGGCTATGTTTCCGTTACGCCCTTGGTGGCCGATTTGACGGATTATGTGGAACTGGACCGGCGGCTGGAAAAATAAGATGACGGACAGAGGCTTTTCGTGCTACAATTAAAGTTGGAATTTTTGACTGTATTAGGGAGGTTGTTGACATGAAATCCATGATTAGAGATATTAATCTTGCACCCAGCGGTCACGATAAAATTGAATGGGTAAAGAACTTTATGCCCGTCATGCGTGCCGTAGACGAAGAATTTTCCCAGACCAAACCCTTTGCCGGCAAGAAGATGGTAATTACCCTGCATCTGGAGGCCAAGACTGCCTACATGGCGGAAGTCTTTATGCATGCCGGGGCAGAAGTGGCCATTACCGGCAGCAACCCCCTGTCCACTCAGGATGATGTGGCAGCTGCTTTGGTGGAGGATGGTGTTCATGTCTTTGCCTGGCATGATTGCACGGAAAAGGAATACTTTCAGTTCATTGATGAAGCATTGAAGATAGAACCGGATTTTATCATGGATGATGGCGGCGATTTGGTCCATACCCTGCATACTACTCATCGGGAATTGCTGCCGAAAATCGTAGGCGGCTCCGAGGAAACGACGACCGGTGTACACCGTCTGCGCGGTTTGGCCCAGGAGGGGAAGTTGGAATTTCCCATGATTGCTGCCAATGATGCGTATATGAAATTCCTGTTTGATAACCGCTATGGCACGGGCCAGTCCACCTGGGATGGCATCATGCGGACCACGAATCTGGTTATTGCGGGCAAGACTGTGGTCATTGCTGGCTATGGCTGGTGCGGCAAGGGTGGTGCCATGCGCGCCCGGGGCTTAGGGGCCAATGTGGTCATTACGGAGGTAGACCCCATTAAGGCCATCGAAGCGGTCTTTGATGGTTTCCGGGTGATGCCCATGGATGAAGCGGCAAAAATCGGGGATATCTTCCTGACCCTGACGGGGGATAAGGATGTTATCGTGAAGCGTCATTTTGCCTCCATGAAGGACGGCGCTATGCTGGCGAACTCCGGCCATTTTGACTGTGAAATCAACATTCCGGAGCTGGAAAGCCTGTCCAAGTCCCGCCGTAAGGTACGCAACAATATCGAAGAGTTCCTGCAGCCGGATGGCCGCAAGATTTATCTTTTAGCTGAGGGACGTTTGGTTAATTTGGCGGCTGGCGATGGTCATCCCGCTGAAATCATGGACCTGTCCTTTGGGGTTCAGTTCTTCTCCATGATGCATCTGTTGGAACATGGCCGGGAATTGACCAAGGAAGTTCATCTGATGCCGAATGAAGTCAATGTGAAATTGGCAGAGCTCAAGCTGAAATCCCTGGGCATGGTAATCGATCAGCTTACGCCGGAACAGCGGGCTTATCTCAATTTGGAATAAGAGGAGGAAAACCTTTGAAAACGTTAATCAAAGATGTCTATGTGGTACGGCCGGATGGCACGACGCCACTGACCAATATCATGCTGGATGGAGAAAAGATTACAGCCATTGGGGATGTGCCGGAAGCTTTCCGTCCGGCAAAAGTCATCGATGGCAGGAATCATCTGGCAACACCGGGCTTTGTCAATGCCCATACCCATGCCTCCATGACCCTTTTGCGCAGCTATGCCGATGACATGGCCCTTATGGACTGGCTGGAAAATAAGATCTGGCCCGTCGAGGCGAAAATGAATGAAGAGGATATCTACTGGGGGGCCATGCTGGCCATGGTGGAGATGGTGCGTTCCGGCACCACCACCTTTGTGGATATGTATGGCCCTTATATGAACCGGGTGGCAGATGCGGCTGCCGATGCAGGCATCCGTGGCGTACTTTCCCGGGGCATCATCGGCGTAGCGCCGGATGGCGAGCAGAAATTAGCGGAAAATGTTGCCCTTTATCAGGATTATCATGGGGCCAATAACGGCAAGATCTCCGTAATGTTTGGTCCCCATGCGCCTTATACCTGTCCGCCGGAGTTCCTAAAGAAGGTGGCGGCTGCTGCCCAGCGCTTAGGGGCGGGGATTCACATTCATATGCATGAAACCAGGACGGAAGTGGAAAATTCCCTTAAGCAGTATGGTAAACGTCCCTTTGCCTGGGTGGCTGAGACGGGGCTTTTTGACGGGGAGCTGAATCTGGCTGCGCACTGTGTGCATTTGGACGATGAAGATATCGCCATCATGAAGAAGCATAAGATTGCTGTCGCCCATAATCCGGGCAGCAATATGAAGCTGGCCAGTGGCGTGGCGCCTGTACCCCGTCTGCTCAAAGAGGGCATCGTGACGGCTCTGGGCACAGATGGCACTTCTTCCAACAACAATCTGGATATGCTGGAGGAAGTGAACCTGGCGGCTATGCTCCATAAGGTCAACGAGTACGACCCGCTGGCGGTGCCTGCTTTTGAAGCGTTGAAGATGGGTACGGAATACGGCGCCCAGGCCGTGGGGATAGATGGACTTGGCCGTCTGGAAGCTGGCTGCAAGGCTGATATTACCCTTTGGAATATGAATAGTCCGGCCTGGTTCCCCCGGAATAATCTTGTTTCCCTGCTGGTCTATGCCGCTAACTCCAGTTCCGTGGATACGGTTATCTGTGGCGGTCAGGTCATCATGGAGAAAAACGAACTCAAAACCCTCGATGAAGAGCGGATTTGCTACGAGGCTCAGCGCTGTGCTGACCGCCTCACAAAGTAAGGTGTTGAGGTGATTCCTTGAATAAGAAGACGACGGAGCGCAGGACAGCTCCGCGGCGCAAAAAGGCTTCCGGGCGTAAGCGGGCAGCGGCTCAAAACACCGGAAGTCCAGAGCGTAAATATGAACTTTTAGGTCTCCTGCTGGTGGCGGTAAGTCTGATTTCCATCTGTGGCCTTTGCGGTCTCAATGTGGGCTTTGTGGGGGTATATTTTGCCAAATGCCTGCACTATATGTTTGGTATCGGGGCCATTGTGATTTCCCTGCTGATTCTCATGATTGGCTATCAGTATATCGTCAAACACCATGGACTCAGGTATTCGCCCCGTTTCTTTGGTTTGGGGCTGCTCTTCCTGTCGGTGCTGGCTATTTGGCATCATTTTGTGGTATTGCCGGGAGAAGAGATTCTCCCGGACAGCCTGCCCTGGGGTGGGGGATTGCTGGCAGGCGGACTGCTCCTGATCCTGCGGAAGTTCTTTGGGGTGGATGGCTCCATTATCCTCCTCGGTGCAGGTGTTATCGGTTCCATTCTGCTGAGTACGACCTGGTCGCTGGCCAACGGTGTTTTGCGCACACAGCGCACGGCTGTGAAAAGTGCTGAGGTTACCGGTAAAGCTGTGGCGGTGGCCTATGAAAAGGTGGCCGATGTCAGCGAACGGGTGGAAGAAAAAGTGGTGGAGAAGGTCAAAAGCTCCTTTTACAATCAGGAGCAGGATGACCGCTTTGCGCAGCCGCCACTGGCGGAAAGTGCAGAGGAATTCTGCGCAGCGGAGGAAGCGGCACCGGCTATGACCCTGCCGGAGAATCCGCAGCCAGAGGAGCAGGCCGAAGAACTGCCAAAGTTCACCATCGAGTATGGCCGCAATGAGGATGCGGATAATGGTGAGGCGGTGGATGAAGACGAGGACTTAGCGATTCCGGAAGCAACGCCGGAGGCTTTTGATCCTCCGGCAGGCAATGCGGCCCTGCATGTGGCCCAGCCAGCGCCCGTTGCGCCTTCGGCTAAGCCCATGAAGGATGCAGCCAAGCGTACGGCCATGCCCAGCTATGGGGAAATTGCCCCCATAAGGCCAGCGGCGGCTATCCTGGATGGTTCGGAAAATGCCGCTCCGGAACAGCCAAAGCCAGTTAAGCCCTATGTACTGCCCAAGGTAACGGAGATTCTCACCAAACATGCCAAGGCCCAGAATACTGCCTTGGAAATGGAAATTGCCGACAATGCCCGGGTATTGCAGCAGACCCTGGCTGATTTTAAGGTCAAGGCGACAATCCTGAATGCCTGTCATGGTCCGGCGGTTACCCGTTACGAACTGGAGCCGGCACCGGGGGTCAAGGTCAGCAAGATTACCAATCTGGCCGATGATATCGCCCTGCGGCTGGCGGCATCCTCCGTTCGCATCGAACAGATTCCCGGCAAGAGTGCCATCGGTATCGAGGTGCCCAATAAGGAACTGGAAGGTGTACAGCTGCGGGAAGTGCTGGAGAACGCCAAGTTCGATAAGGCCAAGTCCAAGCTTACCGTGGGCTTGGGGATGGATATCGGCGGTCAGGGCATCTTTGCGGATTTGGGCAAGATGCCCCATCTGCTGGTGGCCGGTGCTACAGGTTCAGGTAAGTCTGTCTGCATCAATACCCTGATTACCAGTATCCTGTTTAAGGCCAAGCCCGATGAAGTGAAATTCATTCTGGTGGACCCCAAGATGGTGGAACTGTCCAATTACAACGGCATTCCCCATCTGATGGTGCCGGTGGTTACCGATGCCAAGAAGGCGGCTTCGGTGCTGAACTGGTCCGTACAGGAAATGGAGAAGCGCTACAGCAAATTTGCGGAAAAGGGTGTCCGCAATATGCAGGGCTATAATGACAGTTTCCCCGATGATAAGATGCCGGCCATTGTCATCATCATCGACGAGCTGGCCGATTTGATGATGGTCGCTCCCCATGATGTGGAAGATGCCATCTGCCGGCTGGCCCAGAAGGCCCGGGCTGCAGGCATCCATATGGTGCTGGCCACCCAGCGTCCCTCGGTGGATGTCATTACCGGCATCATCAAGGCCAATGTGCCTTCCCGGATTTCCTTTGCTGTGTCCAGTCAGATCGACTCCCGGACAATTCTCGACCGCAGCGGTGCAGAAAAACTGCTGGGCCGGGGCGATATGCTGTTCTTCCCCATCGGGGCGTCCAAGCCCCGCCGCGTACAGGGGGCCTTTATCAGCGATGGGGAAGTGGAAAAGCTGTTGGAATTCATCCGGGCCCAGGGGCAGGAAATGGAACCCAACGAGGAGATCGAAGCCTTTACCCAGCGGGAGATGGAAGAATCTGCTGGAGAAGAAGGTGGCAAGGGAGCCCGCAGCGCGCCGAAGACCGATGCGCTGCTCGGGGATGCGGTCAATCTCGTCATGAGCACGGGACAGGCCTCTGCTTCCAGTATCCAGCGGCGTTTCCATATCGGTTATACGCGGGCTGCCCGGCTTATTGATACCATGGAGGAGCTGAATATCGTCGGTCCGAACATGGGCAGCAAGCCCCGGGAGATTTTGATGACCACGGAACAAGCCCTGGATGTATTGGCAGGTATTTAAGGAGATGGATTTTTCGTTTTGCATATCGTATTGATTGAGCCGGAGATTCCCGGCAACACAGGTAATATTGCCCGGCTTTGCGCCGCTACGGGCATTGAACTGCATCTGGTGAAGCCCCTGGGCTTTTCCACCGATGATAAACATTTGAAGCGGGCGGGACTGGATTACTGGCATTTGGTGAAGGTGCATTACCATGAAAACTTTGCCGAAGTGCTGGAAAAATATCCGGAGCATAATTTTTACTACTGTTCCACTAAAGCCCCCCATGCCCATACGGAAGTGCAGTACACTTCGGAGGACATGCTGGTGTTTGGCAAGGAGTCTGCGGGGATTCCGGAGGAAATCCTGAATGCACATTGGGAATCCTGCGTGCGCATTCCCATGATTGAAGAAGCCCGCTCCCTGAACCTTTCCAATGCTGTGGCGGTAGTAGCCTATGAAGCCCTGCGGCAATTGGATTTTGGGCAGCTGGAGGAAGTTGGTCCCGGCCTGCGCATGTGGAAAAAGTAAGTTTTTAAGGATAGGAATGAACAGGAAAGATGATTAACGAACATTTCATCGGGGCTTGCCGGGAATTTTTGCAGCCCAAGCAGATTCTGCTGCAGGCTCCCATGAGCGAACACACCACCTTTAAAATTGGCGGCCCGGCAGATTGTCTCCTGCAGCCGGCAAGTCTGGAGGAGACCCGGAAAATCCTGCAGCTGGTCAAGGAATATGACCTGCCGCTGACCTTTGTGGGCAATGGCTCCAATATGCTGGTGCGGGATAAGGGCATTCGCGGTGTGGTGGTAAACTTCGCCGCCGCCATCAGCAGCATCCGGGTGACGGGGAACCAGATGACTGTGGGCGCAGGCGCCCTGCTGAAGAATGTGGCGGAAGCTGCGGCTCAGCATAGTCTTGCGGGGATGGAATTTGCCTGCGGCATTCCCGGCAGCATTGGCGGTGCCGTCTTTATGAATGCCGGTGCTTACGGCGGTGAAATCAAGAATGTGGTCAAGTCCGTCCGGGCCGTTACCCGGGATGGGGAAATCAAGAGCTACAGGCTGGACGAATTGGAACTGGGCTATCGTCATAGCATCTTCCAGACCAATGGCGAAGCCATTGTGGAGGTGGAGCTGGAACTGACGCCGGGCAAGGAGGCGGATATCCGCGCCGGGATTGCCGACTTCACCAGCCGCCGGGAAGCCAAGCAACCCTTGGAGATGCCCAGTGCCGGCAGCACCTTCAAGCGGCCGGAAGGATATTTTGCCGGCACCCTGATCGACCAGACCGGGCTCAAGGGCCTGTCTGTGGGGGGCGCCCAGGTTTCCACGAAACATGCCGGCTTTGTGGTGAATAAGGGTGGTGCTACTGCCGCAGATGTGGTGAATCTCATCCATGAAGTCCAGAAGCGGGTCAAGGCAGCCCATGGCGTGGAACTGCAGCCGGAAGTTCGCATGATTGGTGAAAAATAAATAAGCAGGAATTTTCCGCTCCTTTAAGGAATTATACAAGTATCATCCTGAAAGGAGCGGATTTTTATGCGGTTAGATTTTTTAGGCGCAGCGCATACGGTCACAGGGTCCTGCTATCTGCTGGAAACGCAGGAGCATCAATATCTCATTGACTGTGGTATGTTTCAGGGGGCGCGGCGAATCCGCGAATTAAATTATGAGAATTTTCCTTTTAATCCAGCAGGCATTGAAGCGGTGATTCTCACCCATGCCCATGTGGACCATTGCGGGCTGATTCCCAAACTCGTCAAGGATGGCTTTAAGGGTACGGTCTATGCCACTCAGGCCACCTGCGACCTGGCCCAGATCATGCTGCCGGATTCGGCCTTTGTCCAGCAGGCCGACGCGGAATCCTTCAACCGCAAGAATCAGCGGCGGGGCGAGGAACCCGTGGAACCCATCTATTCGCTGGAAGATGCCCTGGAGGCCTTAAAGCATTTTGTACCGATGCCTTATGAACAGGAGTTTACCCTGGGCGACAACGTCAAGGTTCAGTTCTTTGATGCCGGCCATATTATCGGTTCAGCGATTGTGGACCTGCAGGTAACAGAAGGGGAAAAGACCACGAAACTGGTGTTCTCCGGCGACCTGGGTCAGCCCAAGCAGCCCATTATCAAGGACCCGTCCGTGATTACCGGAGCGGATTTCCTGGTGGTGGAATCCACCTATGGCGACCGCCAGCACAAGCTCTACGATAAGGAAACGAAGCTGTTGGAAATCGTCAACGACACGATGGACAGGGGCGGCAATGTCATTATTCCTTCCTTCGCGGTTGGCCGTACCCAGACGCTGCTCTATTATTTTTACAATCTGTGGAAGCAGGGACGGTTGGATGGGGATATTCCCATCATTTTGGACAGTCCGCTGGCCATTAATGCCACTCGCATTTTTATGAAAAACTATCAAGATTTTGATGAGGAAGCCATCAAGATTTTTGGGGACAGCGAAAAGCTCACGAGCTTCCCGCAACTGCGCATCTGCAAGACGCCGGAGGAATCGCGGGCCCTCAACAGCTCCGAAGGTTCGGCCATCATCATCTCCGCATCGGGGATGGCTGATGCCGGGCGAATTCTCCATCATTTGAAACACAACCTTTGGCGCCCGGAATCCACGATTCTCTTTGTGGGCTATCAGGCTGAAGGCAGCTTGGGCCGCCGTCTGGTGGAAGGCATCAAGCGCGTAAGGGTCATGGGGGAAGAAGTGGCGGTCAAGGCCCAGATTCAGGTGATGAATGGTTTTTCTGCTCATGCCGATACCGACCAGCTCATGGATTGGATCAATAATTTTCAAAGTCCCAAGCCGGCTAAAATCTTCATCGTACACGGTGAGGCACAAGGTCAGGAATTCCTGAAGAGCCGGATTCAGAAGGAGTATCAGGGGGAGGCCTATATCCCCTTCCGGGGGGACGCGGTCATCATCCATGGCCGGGCCTGTGAGGTGCAGCCCTCCAATATTCCGGCGGTGTCTGTGGAGATGGAAATGGAAGAACAGTTGGCTGCTTTCGATGCGGAATACCGCAATCTGCGGCATAAGGTGCTGCAGCTGGCCATTCGCCAGCCGAAGACCATGGAGCCGCTGATTAAAGCCATTACCAAGGGCTTTAATTATCTGCGGAAGCTCTTTGCTCCCTTTAATATCTAGTGGAAATGGACAGATGTAGAAAAATAGTTGACAAGGCGGGCGGTCTTTGCTAGGATTTAATTGATGTGATGATGTAGATTCCGAGAGCCCCATGACTGTTTCGTGGGGCTTTTTTGCAAAGATCATACAGGTCATTCGAGGTGTATTTTTATGTACCTTTGTCATCTTCATGTAATCATGGCAGGTATGCCCAAGCAGGCGGCAAAACTTATGCAGGAACTGCCCCTGCCGGAGGACTGTCGGTTACATCTGCAGCAGAAGGATTCGCTGCTTTCGTTCAAGGAACATGCTATTCATAAATGTACCGCTGTACTTTTAAGGGATGAAGCCGCATGGACTTCCGCCCAAATTGATGCCATCTTCGGTGCCGATGCGTTCCTGGTATTTTGTACGGCCCAGCCGGAAAAGCTGACGGAAGAACAGCTGGCCCGCATTCAGGCGCTCTGGCCGTTGCCCATGACAGACAGGCTGTTGTCTTTTCATTGTCAGCGGCTGCTGGCCGCACTGCATCTGCATCAGAAACTTTGGCATACCGGCAACTGTCTGCAGACGGTGGTGGATACCATGCCGGGCTTTGTCTGGTTCAAGGATTTGGCCGGTCATCATCTGAAGGTCAATCAGGCTTTCTGTGAGATGGTGGGCAAATCCATGCAGGAAGTGGAGGGGCGGCAGCATTATGAGATTTGGGGCATAAGCCCGGAGCAGTATGCGGAAGGGGAATATGTCTGCCTGGAAACGGATGCTGCCATTGCCGCCAATCCCAAACCCACCTTGTTCCAGGAGCAGGTGCTGCATTCCAAGCTGGGGCTGCGGCAATTGGAAACCTATAAGGCACCCATCTTTGACGAGGATGGCAAGTTGATTGGCAATATTGGCGTCGCCAAAGACGTGACCGATGAATATGCCAATAAGGAGCGGATTCTGCTTTTGTCCCGCACCGATGAGCTCACCCGGCTGGCCAACCGCCGTTATTTCTACCAGTTTGTGGAAAAGCACCGGCAGCATTGCAACGGTGCCCTGACCTTATGCTATATCGATTTGGATCACTTCAAGCAGTTGAATGATACCTTTGGCCATCAATATGGGGATGCAGCTTTGATGGCCATGGGGGAATTGCTGAAGCAGGCCTTTCCCAAGGATTTTATCGCCCGCCTGGGCGGTGATGAATTTGTGGTGGCAGTCTTTGCTGTGCCGGACCGGGAGTCTTTGCAGCATAAACTGGACAACCTTTATCAGGCTGCAAGGGATTTTTTCCGTAAGGATGAAAGCTTTCGGAATCTGGACATGAGCATCGGGGTGGCTTTGACGGATTCGGCCGCCGTTTCCTTAGATACGCTGCTGCAGCGCAGCGATGATGCTTTGTATTACAGCAAGGAACATTGCCGGGGGCATTATACCTTCTACGAGGATATCCGGGAAAAACTGGTTCCCCGGCGGGGAAACGGTGAAAAACACGAATAAGTACAAGGGCTTTGCGGATTATTTGCAAAAATTACCGCTAGCCCTTTTATTTATTGTGGGATTTGTGATAAAATGGGAACGTTAGATTTGTAAATTACAGCAGGGGTTCAACCTGTTGCAAAATACCTATATGGGGGTAGATTTGATTTGAAGTATATGAGTGGTAACGAACTGCGCGAAGCTTATTTGCAGTTCTTTGCAGAAAAGAAAGGCCATCTGCGCCTGCCCAGTTTCTCGCTGATTCCGCAGGATGACCCGACCCTGCTGCTGATTGGTGCCGGCATGGCACCGTTGAAGCCCTTTTTCACGGGCAAGATGAAGCCGCCCCGTACCCGGGTGACCACCAGCCAGCGTTGTGTCCGCACCGGTGATATCGAGAACGTAGGCCGCACTGCCCGTCATCAGACTTTCTTTGAGATGCTGGGCAACTTCTCCTTTGGCGATTACTTCAAGGGTGAGGCTATCCCCTGGGCTTGGGAATTCCTGACGGAAGTGGTGGAACTGCCCAAGGACAAGCTTTGGGTTACGGTTTATCCCGATGATGATGAAGCTATTGAAATCTGGAAATCCCAGCCGGGTTTCCCCCAGGATCATATCGTTAAGTTAGAGGATAATTTCTGGGAAATCGGCCCTGGTCCCTGTGGTCCGGACTCGGAAATCTATATTGATTTGGGCGAGGAACGCGGCTGCGGCAGCCCGGATTGCGCTGTAGGCTGCGATTGTGACCGCTATTTGGAAATCTGGAATCTGGTGTTCACCCAGTACGATAAGCAGGAAGATGGTTCTTACAAGAACCTGGCCCACAAGAACATCGATACGGGCTGCGGTCTGGAGCGACTGGCGTCTGTGGTGCAGAACAAGAAGACCAACTTTGAAACGGATCTTCTGTATCCCATCATCGAGTATGCCGCTGGCGTTGCCGGTGTGACCTACGGGGAAGATGCTGAAAAGGACATCTCCCTGAAGGTTATTGCAGACCATGCCCGCTCCATGGCCATCATGATCATGGATGGTATCCTGCCCTCCAACGAAGGTCGCGGCTATGTGCTGCGCCGTATCCTGCGCCGGGCCATCCGTCATGGCCGCATGCTGGGAATCAAGGACAAGTTCCTGGAAGGGGCTGTCAACGCTGCTGTGGAAATCTATCGCGGCGCCAAGGACTTTGAGGAACTGGTCAACAAGGCCGATTACATCAAGAAGGTTATCAGCCTGGAGGAAGACCGTTTCGCGGCTACCCTCAATCAGGGCATGGAACTTTTGGGTGCGGAGATTGAAAAGGTCAAGGCTGCCGGCAAGAAAGATCTGGCTGGCGATGTGACCTTCCGCCTTTACGATACCTTCGGTTTCCCCTGGGAACTGACGGAAGAAATCCTGCACGAAAATGGGCTGGAGCTGGATAAGGAAGGCTTTGATAAGGCCATGGAAGAGCAGCGCACCCGCGCGCGTAATGCCCGTGCTGAAAACACCCGGGTAGCAGTACCGGATTTGTCCAGCATCGATGTCAGCAAGCTGACGGTGGACGAAAAGGCAACGGCTGGCAAGGTCGTGGCAATCTGGCAGGATGGCAAGCTGGTGGAAGAAATCACCGACGGTCAGGAAGCCGGCGTCATTTTGACCACTACGCCATTCTATGCCGAAGGCGGCGGTCAGGTCGGTGATGAAGGCATTCTGACTTCGGAACTGGGCCATATCAGCGTCAGCAATGCCAAGAAGCTGCCAGATGGTACGGTTTATCATGTAGCTTACGTGGAAGAAGGCCAGCTCAAGGTCGGCGACGATGTGCAGATTGCGGTCAACAAGACGCAGAAACTGGCTTCTGCCCGTAACCATACGGCAACCCATCTGCTGCAGGCTGCCCTCAAGAAGGTCGTAGGCGACCAGATCAGCCAGGCGGGTTCTTCGGTAACGCCGGAACGCCTGCGCTTCGATTTCACCAACTTTGAACCGGTTACGGCTCAGCAACTGGCCGATGTGGAAGAACTGGTCAACAACGAAATCCTCAAGGGTCAGGATGTGGAAATCTCCCACATGAGTCTGGAGGAGGCGAAGAAGGCTGGTGCCATGGCTCTGTTCTCCGAAAAGTATGGGGATGTGGTCCGCGTTGTAAAGGTACCGGAGTTCTCCATGGAACTTTGCGGTGGTTCCCATGTGGCAAACGTTGGCCAGATTGGCATGTTCAAGATTGTCAGCGAGAGCGGTGTGGCTTCTGGTGTGCGCCGTATTGAGGCCATTACGGGTAAGGCGGCTCTTGATTATGCCAACGGCAAGATGGCCATTCTGGCTGATGCTGCCGGTAAGCTCAAGGCCAAGGAAGAAGATGTTCTGGCACAGATTGAAAAGCTGCAGGGCGAGATGAAGGCTATGCAGAAGCAGCTGGATGAAGTGGCGGTTATGCGCGACAAGGCGGATGCAGCGAAGCTGATTGCCGGCTTGCAGGACATTGACGGCGTGAGCGTTGTTTGCGGCAAGACCAATGCCGGCAGCATGGATGAACTCCGCGAAGTGGCGGATATGACCAGCTCCAAACTGGATGCACCCAGCGTGGTGGTACTGGCTTGTGCCAACGATGGCAAGGTGAACCTGGTGGTCAAGGCCACCAAGGATGCCAATGCCAAGGGCATTCATGCCGGTAAGATCATCAAGGAAGCTGCGGCTGTCGTTGGCGGTGGCGGCGGCGGCCGTCCCGACATGGCACAGGCTGGCGGCAAGAATGCCGAAGCCCTGCCTCAGGCATTTGATAAGGCTCTGGAAGTAATTAAGGCTCAGCTGGGCTGATTTTGACATATTAAGTTAGGCTATTTAGGCCCGGCGTGATTTTTTCTTGCATGGAGGCGTTGTTCGTCAGGTGCTGCAGAAAGGATTGCGTCGGGCTTTTAGCTAGTCTGACAGATACCGATAACGAGGTAAATCCCAAAGGGGGATGCATATGGAAGTAGATGTTACCGAGAAAGCCAAGAATTTTATCCGCTTTGGCTTGATTGGACTGATTGCGCTGGCAGCATTGGCTGGCGGCGGCTTATATCTTTATCAGCACAGTAACCGCGGTTTTACGGTCAGTGATGCAATGGTGGTAGGCAATGCCTCTGTGCTCACCGCCAAGGGCGACGGCAAGATTACGGAGCTGTTGGTTCAGGATGGGGATTATGTGGAAGAAGGGGCGGTAATCGCCCGGATAGAATCTAAGATAACCCCAGAGGATATTGCCCAGCTGGAGCAGAATGTCCAGCTGGCCCAGCAGAGTTATGCCCAGCTGCAAAAGGGGACGACGACGGTGACCCCGGCTGCGGCACCGGTTGTGGATAGTGGAGCCCAGCAGCGGGCGGCGGATGCTTATGCCCGTATGCAGCGCATGAATGAGCTGTTCAGCATGGGGGCCATCAGTGCAGCCAAGCGGGATGAAGCGGCGGCGGCCTATGCCGCTGCCCAGGCGGCAGCCCGGACAGCTCCGCCCGCAGCAGCCCCGCAGACCACGGTGATTCCCACCAGCCCTGAGGTGCTGAAGCAGGCGGAATTGCAGGTCAAGCAGGCTGAGGCCGCTTTGGCCAATGCGAAAAATGACCAGCAGGCTACGGAAATTGTTGCCACAACGGCTGGTGTGGTAAGTCTGGCAGAGGGGATAGCCGCGGACAGCGAATTGAAGAATGAGCAGGAAGTGGCCCGGATTCAAGCCAGCGATGATGCCTGGTTGGAGGCGAAACTCACAGAGAATCAGGCGGCTAAGGTGCGCCTGGGGGAATTTGTCAATTACGAGATTGACGGCCATAAATTGCAGGGGACGGTACAGGATATCGATACACCGGATGCAGACAGCGAAGATGAAGACCAGAGTAATGGATTGACCATTGTAAGGATTTCTTTGCCTGCTGATCCGTCCTTTACCATCAAGTCCGGAATGCAGGGAAAAATCGAATTCAAAGAGTGAGTGCTGTCGGGCGTTCAGGGAAAAGGTATTCCGTTCATGCGCAAACAGGGCGAGCGGGAAACAGAAAATTACTCCCCCGCTCGCCCATTACCACGCATGAACGGAATGCCATCAGCAGGAACTTCCCGACAAACTGTAATTTACCAAAGGTGCGTTGATGCTTTTAGATCAGCGCACCTTCTGTCCATATAAAGGGGAATTGCAAATTCCTTGTAGTTGATTGAAAAAGAAATTAAACCTATTCAAGCGAAGGAGATGGTCAGGATAAGCACGATAATCTACTATTACTCGGCCACAGGGAATTCTCTGTATGCCGCCCGGGAACTGCAGAAGGCTTTGCCGGGGGCAGAGCTGCGGTCTATTGCCACCGCCTTGCAGAAGGGAGAACTTTCGGTTCGGGCAGAATGTGTGGGTTTTGTCTTTCCCATGCATTATTTTGGCCTGCCCCTGCAGGTGGAGGAGTTCCTGCAGAAATTGACGATTCAGGATTCGCCGTATCTATTTGCCGTGGCCACCTGCGGCGTTCCTTACTGGGGCAAGCCTTTTCTGGAAATGGATGCGGTATTGGCGGATAAGGGGCAAAAACTCCAGGGAAGCTGGTATCTGCGTCTGGTTTCCAATTATATTCCCTACCGGGATATTGCCGCTGCCTGGCGCATCGCTATCCGGGCATGGCTGGCCCGGCGGAAATTGAACCGGATAGCGGCAGCCATCAAGCAGCGGAAAGATCATACTACCTGGCAGCTGCTGCAGAAATTCTGTGAGCGGTATCATAGCAAATGGAAAAATAATCAGCGGCAGATTGACGAGACCTTTCAATGCAATCCGGAGAAATGCACCTCCTGCGGGCTTTGTGAGCAGATTTGTCCTCGGGGTAATATTCTGCGTCCTGAAGGACAGCCTGTCTGGCAGCACAACTGTGTAGAATGTCTGGGCTGTCTGCATATCTGTCCGTCTAAAGCTATTGACTATGGCGAGATTACCAAGGGACGGCAGCGCTATAGACATAAGACGGTGCAGATTGCAGATCTTTTGAGCAAGAGGGGGTAGCCTTCCCAATAGCAGAGAATTGACATAAAAATAGCATAAATGTATCTTTGCAATATACATTGTGATACAGAAAGCTTTAGAAAGTGAAAAAATATTTCTAGGGCTTTTTTTTTATTTACGGTTATGCTATAATGATTGACATAATTTCACAAACTAAAGGATTAAAGATAAAAAGCGTAATCGTGAAGGAGGAGAGGGAGTTGGTTAATCCCAAATTGCGTGATGAGCAGAACGATATGCTGTTTCAGGCCATCCTGTCGTTAAAGTCGGTGGAGGAGTGTTATCAGTTCTTTGAAGATATCTGCACCATCAGCGAACTGAAGGCGCTTTCCCAGCGTCTGGCTGTAGCCCGGATGCTGCAGGGTGGTCATATCTACGACGATATCGTGAACCGGACCGGTGCCAGTACGGCCACCATCAGCCGGGTAAAGCGCTGCCTGAACTATGGGGCAGATGGCTATAAGATTGTTTTGGACAGGATTCCTGCTGACAAAGCAGAATGAGAGAAGAAGGACGAGGGGAGTTGTGTTCATGGAAAAGGATAGAAGTTTGCTGAAGATTCCCTATGGCACCCGGGATTTCCTGCCGGCAGAAGCAGCGGGCAAGCGGGTGGTGGAGGACAGGCTGGCAAAGCTCTTTGCCTCCTGGGGTTACGAAGAAGTGGTTACGCCCACCATTGAGTATCTCGATACGCTGCAATTAGGCAGCAACCATAGCGTTGGCAGTCATTTGTTTAAGTTCTTTGACCGGGAAGACCAGACTTTGGCCCTGCGCCATGATATGACAACGCCCATCGCCCGGCTGGTCAGTACCCGCCTGCAGGACAGCCCCCTGCCTTTGAAGCTTTCCTATATCAGCAGTGTGTTCCGCTATGAACAGGCCCAGACTGGCCGGCAGTGTGAATTCTATCAGGCTGGCGTAGAGCTTATGGGACCGGGCAGTCCTGCCACGGATGCGGAAGTGGTGGCATTGGCTGCCACCGGTCTTCTGCGGTCTGGGCTCACGGAATTTACCATCTGCCTTGGTCAGGTGGAATTTCTCCATGGCATTCTGGACCAGTACCGCTTGCCTGCTGAGGTGCAGCATGATTTGCGCAGTGCCATGGAGCGGCGCAACCTGGTGGAACTCAATCAGCTGGTGGACGGGCTGGACTTACCGGAAAACGCCAAACAGGTATTGAAGAAGCTGCCCCTGCTGAACGGCGGAGCGGAACTTTTGCAGCAGGCCTATGATTTGGCGCTGAATGAACAGAGCCGCCGGGCACTGGATAATCTGTCGGCCATCTATCGGTTGCTTAAAGCCTATCGGGTGGAAAAATACGTGCGCTTTGACTTGGGGATTATCCGGGATTTCAGCTATTATACGGGCATGGTCTTTGAGGTGTATGCCCCGGGGCTTGGCTATCCTCTCTGCGGCGGCGGCCGCTATGACCACTTGCTGGCGGATTTTGGCACCGCCTGTCCGGCGACCGGTTTTGCGCTGGGCATCGAGCGCATCCTTCTGGCCCTTGAACGGCAGAAACTGCCCATGCACAGCCTGCCCCGGGATGTATATGTGGGTTATGCTCCTGGGCAGGAAGAAGCTGCCATCGAACGGGCAACATCCCTGCGGGGCCAGGGAAAATCCGTGGAGCTGGCAGTCAGCAGTCAGACGGAGGCGGCAGCCCGGGAAAGCCAGCAGCAGAAAAATTATGGGGCTCTGGTGTACATCGCATGATGCAGCGGGTGAAGCAGTTTTATCGGGCTATTACGGCCCGGATAACCCCTGCAGACCGGCAATGGGTGGCGGAAAACCTGTCCACAGAAGCGCAGGTGCTGTTTTATGCCATGCATCCAGCAGATCAGTATCATGCTTTGCATGTGGCGAAAACGGCGCTGGCGCTTTGGGCGCAACATCCTGCCGGTGACCGAAGCTTACTGCTTCGCGCAGCTTTGCTCCACGATGTGGGGCGCGTGCAGGGGGATATGGATATCTGGGGAAAGGTGCTGGCTGTGTTGCTTAAGCACTTCCTGCCGGAGTGGTCCCGGCATTTGGGCAGCCTGCCCGAGGGCTGGCTGGGGCATATTCTGTATGTCTACTACCATCACCCGGAAATCGGGGCCCTGAAGCTGGAAAAAATCGGCTTGGCTTCGGAAGCGGCCCTTGTCCGCAGACACCATACCCCTGCAGAGGAAAAGGAACCGCCGGAACTGGCGCTTTTGCGGGCGGCGGACGAATTGAATTGACCATTGTTCATGAGCTGGTCTGCGGATTTAGTTCATAGAGGGATAGAATTGGAGGCTTGTGCATGAAGTCTGAAATGGAATACCTTACCATCGCTTTACCCAAGGGAAAGCTCTTTGGCCTGTCGGCCAATCTGCTGGAAAAAATCGGCTATACAGCGGAAGGCTTGTCGGATAAGTCCCGCAAGCTGATTATCAGCAATGAGGAAAAGAAGATTCGCTTTATCGTGTCCAAGACCGCCGATGTGCCTACCTATGTGGAGTATGGGGCGGCAGATATCGGCGTCATCGGCAAGGATGTGCTGCTGGAAACGGAAAAGGACGTCTATGAACTTTTGGATATGGGCTTTGGCAAATGCCATTTGATGATGGCGGTGCCCAAGGCGGAGAAACGGGCGAAGCTCATGGATTATAACCATACCCGGGTGGCCACGAAATTTCCGCATATTGCCGAGAAATTCTTCCGGCAGCAGGGCATGCAGATGGAATACATCAAGCTCAACGGTTCCATCGAATTGGGGCCCATCGTAGGCCTTTCGGAGAGCATCGTGGATATTGTGGAAACCGGTACAACCCTGCGGGAAAATGACCTGGAAGAAATCGTCTCCATTCAGGAGGCAACAGCCCGGCTTATTGCCAACCGGGTAAGCTTTAAGTTGAAATTCGACCGGATTCATCGTCTGGTGGAAGATTTGCGGCAGGTTTTAGAAGCGGAGGCGGCGAAATGAAGATAGTCAAAGCAAGTGAACTGGGGGAGGCAGCCATCAATAAACTGTTGCAGAAGCCTGCCTTTGATGAAGTGAAATTGAGTCCGAAAATTCGGGCGGTCAATGAAAAGACCTTCGGCAGGGATATGACTGCGGCGGAGCTGGTGGCTCAGATTGTCCGGGATGTGCGCTTAGAAGGGGATAAGGCCGTCCTGCGCTATACGAAACTTATCGATCAGGTGGACTGCGACATCAAGGACTTGCTGGTCACAGAGGAGGAATTTGCCGCCGCGGAAAAACAGGCAGATCCCCAGGTGGTGGAATCCCTGCGGAAAGCGGCAGAAAATGTCCGCCGCTACCATGAGGAACAAAAGCCCAATTCCTGGATGACCTATCGGGAGCATGGTTCGCTTTTGGGCCAGTCCCTGATTCCCCTGGACCGGGTTGGCATCTATGTTCCCGGCGGTACAGCAGCCTATCCCTCCTCGGTCATTATGAATGCCATGCCGGCAGTGGTGGCAGGAGTAGGCGAAATCGTCATGATGGTGCCGCCCAAGAATGGCGCCATCAATCCCTATGTGCTGATTGCTGCTAAACTTGCCGGTGTGCAGAAAATCTATAAGATTGGCGGGGCCCAGGCCATTGCGGCCCTGGCCTTTGGTACGGAAACCATTCCCCGGGTGGATAAGATTACCGGCCCCGGCAACATCTTCGTGACCCTGGCGAAAAAAGAGGTTTACGGTCATGTGGATATCGATATGCTGGCCGGCCCCAGCGAAATTCTCATTGTGGCGGATGACAGTGCGGACCCCGTGTACACGGCGGCGGATATGCTGAGTCAGGCAGAGCATGACCCGCTGGCTTCCAGTATCGTGATTACCGATAGCGAAAAGCTGGCCCGGCAGGTGGCCATCGAAGCGGAAAACCAGCTGCAGAAGCTGCCCCGGCAGGAGATTGCCCGGGCTTCTTTGGACCGCAATGGTCTGATCGTCATTGCGGAGGATATGATGCAGGCTCTGCAATTTGCCAATACTTCGGCGCCGGAACATCTGGAACTGTTGACCCGGGAACCCTTCCAGCTGCTGCCCTATGTGCGTCATGCAGGGGCGGTGTTCCTGGGGGCCTATTCCCCGGAGCCTTTGGGGGATTATTTTGCCGGGCCCAACCATGTGCTGCCTACGGGAGGAACTGCCCGTTATTACAGTGTGCTGAATGTGGAAACCTTTATGAAGCGCACCAGCCTGATATCCTATACGCAGCCGGCGCTGGCTGCGGTCAGTGAAGACATTATCCGGCTGGCGGAAACGGAGGGGCTGCAGGCCCATGCCAATGCCATCAAGCTAAGAAAGCAGAAATAAAGGGAAGCGCCGTATACGCATTTTCTTTCGGTACAGGTGATTCCCAAGGAGGAACGATTGATGTTAAAATACCGTACAGGTCTTAAAGATATGCCGTCCTATGATGTGGTGGAACGGGATTGGCAGATAAAAGTCAATGCCAATGAGTGCAACATGAACCTTCCCCCCATGGTGGAGGACCGGGTTATGGGCCGATTATCCCGGGTGGCCTTTAACCGCTATCCCAATGAAGAATATGATGCGCTTTGTGAGCAGATTGCAGACAATCACCGCCTGCAAAAGGAAAATGTTCTGCTGGGAAATGGCTCCAGCGAAATCATCGAAAAACTGTTTTTCTGCTTTGGCGGCACCAGGGCAAAAAAAATCGTTTATCCGGTGCCCTCATTTTCCATGTATGGCATCTATGCAAAGGCTGCCCAGGTCCAGGGAATTGCCGTGGAACTCAACGCGGATTATACGCTGGACAAGGAGAAATTCGTCCAGACGGTCAATGGGGAAAAGGCTGGTCTGGCCGTTATCTGCAACCCCAATAATCCCACAGGAACGGCCTTTTCCTTGGCGGATATCGAATACATTGCGGCCAATATCCATGGCAATTGTGCCCTGCTGATTGACGAGGCCTATATGGAATTTTATGGCCAGACGGCGGTGGGCCTTTTGGCAAAATATCCCCATTTAATCATTGCGCGGACCTTCTCAAAAGCTTATGGTCTGGCTTCTGCCCGGGTGGGGTATATGCTGGCGGCAAAAGAGATTGTCGCCATGATTGGCAAGGCCTTTATGCCCTATCATATGAATGTGCTGTCACTGGTTACGGCGGATATTGTCTACCAGATGCGCCATGAATATATTCCCCGTATTCAGATGATGATTGCGGAGCGGAAACGCATGACCACTTTGCTGGATAAACTTCCCGGCATAACGGTTTATCCTTCGGAAACGAATTTTATCCTGGTTAAATATGCGCAGGCAGAGGAATTAAATCAGGATTTGCTGGAAAAGGGCATTGGTGTCCGCAGCTTTGGCAAGGCTGTTGGCCTGGAAAATTGCCTGCGGATTTCCATGGGCCTGCGGGAAGAAAATGACCACTGGTATAACGAAATAAAAGCCTTTGTGGAGGGACGGGCATGAGCAGAGAAGCGGATATAAAAAGAGAAACGGCGGAAACCCGTATCGCCTTGCATTTGAATTTGGACGGTACCGGGAAAAGCCGGATTGATTCGGGAATCGGCTTTTTTGACCATATGCTGAATTTAATGACGGCGCATGGGCTTATGGATTTGGATGTGCGCTGCGATGGCGATTTGGAAGTGGATGGTCATCATAGCGTGGAGGACATCGGCATTGCCTTGGGGGATGCCTTTAAGGAAGCCATTGGGGATAAAAAGGGTATTTGTCGTTACGGCACCTTTTATCTGCCCATGGATGAATCCCTGGCCTTTGTTTCCCTGGATATCAGCGGGCGGCCTTTTCTCGTTTATGATGGTGGTGAAATGGCACCGCTGGTGGGCGGTTTTGACACGGAATTGGTGGAGGAATTCCTGCGGGCTTTTGCCGTGCATGCGGGGATTACGCTTCATGTAAAAGTCCTGTATGGTTCCAATACGCATCATAAGATTGAAGCCGTTTTCAAGGCTTTGGGTCATGCACTGCGGATTGCGGTAAGCCAGGACCCGAAGGTTAAAGGTGTTCCATCGACCAAAGGTATGCTCTAAGGAGGGCGGCTGATGATTGCAATAATTGATTATGGGGTAGGCAATTTATTCAGTGTGGAAAAGGCTTTTGCGGCTTTAGGAGCAGAGGCAAGGATTACCAATAATCCGGCGGAAATAAAAGCGGCGGAAAAATTGGTTCTGCCTGGTGTGGGGGCTTTCGGTGACTGCATGATAAATCTTTCAGCAAGCGGCCTGATTCCCTTGCTGAAAGAGGAGGTGGCGGCCGGCAAGCCCATGCTGGGCATCTGCGTGGGTTTGCAGATTCTTTTTGAGGGCAGTGACGAGTCGCCGGCGGCAGCCGGATTGGGCCTGCTGAAGGGCCGGGTGGAACGTTTGGATGCACCGGAATTGAAGATTCCCCAGATGGGCTGGAACAGGCTGCATATTGCAGAACCGCGGCGGCAGCAGGATTTATTTGCCGGAATTGAGCAGAATAAGGAATACGTTTATTTCGTGCACAGTTATCATGCAGTACCTGCAGATAAAACGGTGATTACCGCTGTCACAAATTACGGTGGTGAAGTTACGGCTGCTGTCCAGCAGGGGAATATTATGGCAACGCAATTCCATCCGGAAAAATCCGGGGATGTTGGTTTGCGTATAATCGATAATTTTTGTAAATTAGGGTAATAAGCGGAATTACATGGATTGGTTTATAGTGGTGAATAAAGGGGATTAACTATGCTTATTTTTCCGGCAATTGATATTCGCGGTGGCAAATGTGTTCGTTTATTAAAAGGCGATTTTCGGCAGGAAACGGTCTTTTCAGATAGTCCTGCGACAATGGCTAAAAAATGGCAGGACCAGGGGGCAGAATATCTGCATTTGGTGGATTTGGATGGTGCTTTAGCCGGCAGTTCGCAGAATTTAGCCGCCATAAAGGAAATCTTAGCCACCGTCGCTATTCCTGTGGAATTAGGCGGAGGAATCCGCAGGCTGGAGCAGATTGAAAAACTGCTGGACATGGGAATTGCCCGGGTCATTTTAGGCTCTGTGGCGGTTAAAGATCCTGCTTTGGTTCGGCAGGCCTGCGCTGAATTTGGTGAACGCGTTGTGGTGGGCATTGATGCCAAGGATGGAATTGTAGCCGTGGAAGGCTGGGAAAAATCCGGCAACATTGGAGTCATCGAATTGGCCCGAAAAATGAAAGATGCTGGCGTTAAGACGATTATCTATACGGATATTTCCCGGGATGGCACCCTTGGCGGCGTTAACGTGGAAGCTACCGTTAATTTAGCGCGGGAAAGCGGCATTAAAATTGTGGCCTCCGGCGGGGTAAAATCCCTGGAGGATATCCGGGCATTAAAAGCACAGGAATCCGTGGGCATTGAAGGGGTGATTGCGGGAAAATCCATTTATATGGGAACCTTGGATTTACCCGCCGCCATTCAGTTGGCCAAATAAGAAATATTTCTTTGAATTTTGCTGAAAAAATGCTTGCCAAATGCTTCTTTATTGACTACAATGATAAAAGAATAATTTAACGATAAAGGAGAACTAAATATGGCAAGAAAAGCAAATTATGAAGAAAAGATTAATGCAATCGAAGCAAAAATCACCAAGAAACAGGAAGAACTGAAAGCGTTGAAAGCTCAGCTTAACGACATTAAAGCGAAAAAAGCGCAGGAAGATTACAAAGAACTGACGGAATACATGACGGCCAACAATCTGACGGCTTCTGAAGTTTTGGCTTCCATTAAAGGTTGATTTACGCGAAAAAAAGGAACCTTACCGTTGTCGGTAATGGTTCCTTTTTTGTATAATGCCGCTGATTGGCTATTGTTATAAGTCTTCGTGGACTTCGGTAAAATAGATCACGGTTACGGTATCTTCCATGAGAATCCTGCGCTTGTAGATTTTTTCAAAATCCGCTACCAGTTCCTCTTGGGAGTTTATTTCGGGATTCTGATGGCCTAAATCGTTGGACGTAAGGGTGCCCATGGTCTTTACCCGTACTTTATCCAGGTGAGCGGCATAGAGCTTATGTTTTGGCTCACCCTTTACGCCGGTGGTAATCCAGACAATGGACCCTTCGGGATAGAGCTGGCTTACATCACCTAGGCGCACCGTACAGTTTTTCGTGCGTTCCATCAGCATTTTCTTGTGCTTGGCGGCTTGAAAGTTCAAGGCCATCATAAAGCAACATCTCCTATCTGTGTTTGTATAGCAACTGCTTGTTTTTTATTATAGCATGGATTGCTGCCTTTTGACAGAAGGTATATGTAAAGTTGTATAGAAGGATTTTATCTTTGGGCCACGAAATTATGAATAGGTCACAGAGAATAGGAGGGTCAGTATGGACGGGCAGCGTTTACGTGAGTTTTTAGCGGTCAAGCCGGCACAGTGCAAGGTGCTGGTGGTGGGGGATATCATGCTGGATAAATACTACTATGGGGAAGTTACCCGCATATCCGGCGAAGCCCCGGTACCGATTACCCGGGTACAGTCGTCATCGGAAAAATTGGGCGGCAGTGCCAATATCGCCTACAGTTTGGCTGTGCTGGGGGCAAAGGTCAGCATTGCCGGTTTTGTGGGGAATGACTCGCATTGCGAGAGTCTGGTGGAAAAATTTGACCACTACGGCATTGATGCCCATGGTCTTATCTATACCCAGCGGCCCACCACCACGAAAGTGCGCATCATCAGTGACAATCAGCAGATGTTCCGGCTGGATTTTGAGGCGGAGCAGGCCATCGAATTGCAGGATATGGCTCGCTTTGAACAATACATCGGAGAAAAGCTCAGCGAGAGCCTGGATTGTGTCATCATCTCAGACCATGCCAATGGGGCCTGCACCGATGCATCCTGCAGCTGGATCATTGAAAAATGTCATAATCATGGGGTGCCGGTGGTGGTGGATCTAAGCGCTGCATCCTGGGTGAATTACCGCAATGCCGATTATGTGGTGGCCAATCTGAAGCGCATCAATAAACAGCTTCTGCAGCCCATTGAAAATGAAGATGCCGCTGTGGAAAAGGCCTGCCATTACCTCATGCGCAAGTTCCATGTCAAGAACATCATTGCCACCCGTTCCCAGAAAGGCTTGACGCTGGTCCGGGAAAACGAAACGGAGCATATCCCCACGGTGGCCCAGGAACTCTTTGATGTATTGGGCGCCACCGATGCGGTGACGGCGGTCTTTGGATTGGCCATGGCGGGCGGCCTGCCGCCGGCCTTGGGGGCGTATCTGGCGAACCTGGCGGCCAGCCGGGTTGTGGCCCGCCTCGGTACCTATGCCGTTACCCGGGAGGAACTGGAGGGCATGCTTGCACGGTGATGGTGGAAGCATGCGGAAGTTTTGCCTATGGCAAAACCGGTGAAACGGCGTTATAATAGAGAACATGAGAATAAATTGCAGTACAGGAGTGATTTTGTGAAGGTTAATGACCATATTCATGGATTTAAGGTAATAAATCGCAGTGAAAGCAAGGAGACCAGTTCGGTTGCCTGGACTTTTGAACATGAAAAGAGCGGTGCCCGTCTCTTTTTCCTGCAGAATGACGATGATAATAAAGTTTTTTCCATCAGTTTCCGCACGCCGCCCTTTGATGATACCGGCGTAGCCCATATCGTGGAACATTCCACCCTTTGCGGCAGCCGCAAGTATCCCTTGAAGGAACCCTTCGTGGAATTGGTGAAGGGTTCCCTGAATACCTTTCTCAATGCCATGACCTATCCGGATAAGACCATGTATCCCGTGGCCAGCCGCAATGATAAGGATTTCCAGAACCTTATGGATGTCTATCTCGATGCGGTATTTTATCCGGCCATGCTTCAGAATCCGCAGATTTTGATGCAGGAGGGCTGGCACTATGAAATCGATCAGGCCGATGCGCCTTTGGCCTATAGCGGCGTGGTCTATAATGAGATGAAGGGGGCTCTTTCTGCACCGGACGATTTGCTGGAAAGCCGGATTATGGCTGCCCTTTATCCGGATACCACCTATGGTTATGAATCGGGTGGTGACCCGGAGGCCATTCCGCAGCTCAGCTATGAGATGTTTAAGAACTTCCATCAGCGTTATTATCATCCCAGCAACAGTTATATCTATCTCTACGGCGATATGGATATCGAGGAAAAGCTGGCTTATCTGGACCGGGAATATCTGGGAAATTTCGAGCGCATTGCCATCGATTCCCATATTGAAAGACAGTCGGCCTTTGCCGGCCTCAAGCGTCAGAATCTGCAGTATCCGGCCAGCCCCGACGAGGACACGGCGGATAAGACCTTCCTTTCCCTGAACTGGGTAACGGGTGAGTCCCTGAATCCCGTGGATATGATGGGCTTGGAAATCCTGGAACACGCCCTGCTCAGAACCCCGGCGGCTCCTTTGCGCAAGGCATTGCTGGATGCCCATCTGGGCAAGGATGTGGACTCTTCCTTTGAAGATGATATGTTGCAGCCCTTCTTCAGCATCATCATCAGCAATTCGGAGGCGGACCGGGCAGAGAAGTTCTACCAGATCGTGCGGGATACGCTGCAGGAACTGGCCGATAAGGGGATTGACCGGACTTTGCTGGAGGCCTCCATCAATCTGTTGGAGTTCCGCCTGCGGGAATCGGATTTCGGCTCGGCGCCCAAGGGGCTTATCTATGGCATCCGTGCCATGAAGACCTGGCTCTATGATGGCCAGCCGGAGGCGGTGCTGGCCTATGAACCCACCCTTAAGGCCATGAAGGACGGTCTTAAAAATGGCTATTTTGAAGATTTGATTCGCCGTTATTTCCTGAACAATAACCATGCGGCTTTGATTACCATGACACCTTCGCCAACCATGGCCGCCGAACGGGAAAAACAGCAGGCGGAAGAACTGGCTGCCCGCAAGGCTAAACTCAGTGCTGCAGAAATCCAGCAGCTGATTGCCGACAACAAGGCGTTGAAGGAACGCCAGCAAAGCGAGGATACGGAAGAGGCCTTAAAGACCATCCCGCTTTTGCAGCTTAGCGATATCCGCCGTGAGTCCTATGAACTGCCGTTAGAGGAAAAGGATTTAGCGGGAACGAAGATTTTGTTCAGCGATGTGGAAACCAGCGGGATTACCTACCTGAGCATATTGTTTGATGCCCGGATGATTCCGCAGGAAGACATTCCCTATGCATTCCTGCTCAGTGAACTGATTGGCAGCGTGGATACGGAGAAAAGTACCTATGGGGAACTGGCCAATCGCAAGAATCTTCATACCGGCGGTATAGCTTACGACATGGTCACCTATACCCGCAAGAACGAACCGGATTCCAATACGCCTAAATTCAAGGTCAAGGCCAAAGTCCTGCGGGAAAAACTGCCGCAGCTTTTGGAACTGTTGCAGGAAATCCTGATGACCAGTAAGTTCAGCGATGAGAAACGCATGCGGGAACTGCTGGAACAGGAGCAGGCCACTATTGAACTCAATCTGCAGCGCTCTGCCCATCAGGTGGTCAGTGCCCGTCTGGCGGGTTATCTGACACCGGCAGGCCGTTATGCCGACGAGGGAGGACTGCCCTTCTATCCCTTCATCAAGGGTCTGCTGGCCGATTTCCCGGGCAATCTGCCGGCCATCAGTGCCAAGCTGAGTGAGCTGGTCAAAAAGCTCTTTAACCGGCAGAATCTGATTGTCAGCGTGACGGACAGCCAGGAGGCCTATGCTGGTTTTGCCGAAGAATTTGGCAGGTTCCAGGATGGTCTGGGAGCGGAAGTCTATCCTGTCCAGGAATACCATTGGGATTTGGAGGCCCGCAATGAGGGCCTGACCTCCTCCAGCCGCGTACAGTACGTGGGCAAGGGGGCTAATTTCCTCAAATTGGGGTACGACTTCACCGGAACCATGCATGTGTTGGAAACCATTCTGCGTTACGATTACTTCTGGACCAAAATCCGCGTGCAGGGCGGTGCCTATGGCGCCTTTACCAGCTTCAACCGCAACGGCATGATGTACTTTGGTTCTTACCGCGATCCGAACCTTACGGAAACCCTGGATGTCTTCAACGGTACGGCGGATTATCTGCGGGGCTTTGCCGCTTCGGAACGGGAGATGGACAAGTACATCATCGGCACCATGAGCAATATCGATACGCCGCTGACCCCCCAGATGAAGGGCAGTGCAGCCGCTGTCTGCTGGCTGCGGGGAATCACCAAGGCCGACAGGCAGAAGGCCCGGGACGAGATTCTCGCCACACGGCAGAAGGATGTGCAGCAGCTGGCGCCAATGGTAAAGGCCTGCATGGACGAGAATGTGCTCTGCGTATTTGGCGGCCAGGAAAAAATCAACGAACATAAAGATGTGTTTGGCGAAGTGAAGCCTGCGCTTTAATTTGGAATAAAGAAAACACCCGGAGATGGATGTGTGTGATTTCCCGCCTGTAAGGAACAAGGCGGGGAACGGGCATCCGTTTCCGGGTTGTTTGGCTATGAAGATGCATGAAAAAGATAAAGAAAATGCCAGGAAGATACCTTATCAAATCTTCCTGGCATTTCCCCATAACAGAGGGTTAAGCTATTATGTAATTAGTTCTGGCATATATACATACGCCTCATGTCATAACCTATTACAAAAAAATAAAAATTTTTTTTAGAACCGACATAGGCGGCCTGTGGCTGCTGATAAAAGCCCCTTGCAGGGGTCAATGCCCCTGTGCAAAGCGCAGCCTATATTTATGATGGCAAAGGGCGTTATTTCCTTTAGATGGATATTGAAAAATAGCCATTTAGATGATAGGATATATAAGTGATTGGTCAGAAGGAAAATGCTTGATTGATCAAATTTTTAGGAGAGAAGAGATTTTGGTTATGCTCAAGAATATTTGTGCGAGTCTTATGAGTGCGGCCCTGCTGACGGGAAGCCTGACTTCTTATGCAGAGGCAGAGGCTGCTTATGTGCCGACCTTTGCCGATATGTCGGTACAGGTGAAGGATCATTCTGTGTCGGATCAGGGTTTGGCTGCGCAGACGGGGACGTCGGCAGCGGCGGCTCCCGTTGCGGCGGAGAATACCGTGACGAAGAGCCAGCCGGCAGCAGCGGCTGTTGTGGAAAAGAAGGAAGAGCCTGCCGCGGAACCGGAAAAGAAATCCCAGGAGATGCGGATTTCCATAAACCTGGCGGCCCGTTCTTTGGCCCTTTTCCAGGGGACGGAAAAGATTCGCTTGTACCCCATTGGCCCGGGCACTGCCTATACGCCGACTCCAGTGGGGTATTATAAGATTCGTTCCAAGGATGTAAATCCTTCCTGGACGAATCCCAGCAATGGGGAAACGATTCCTTCCGGCCCGTCCTGTCCGCTGGGCTATCGCTGGATGCAGATTCAGGGAAACTACGGCATTCATGGCACGAACCGTCCGGAGTCCGTCGGTCATTATGTGTCCAATGGCTGTATCCGCATGCATGAAAAGGATGTGGAGGCCCTCTTTGATCTGGTCAAGATTGGTACGCCGGTAGAGATTACCTACAACCGTGTGGTGGTGGAGAAGATGCCGGATAATACCGTCGTCTATTATATTTATCCCGATGGCTATGGCTGGCAGAATCTGACGGTAGAGGATGTCAATAAATGGCTGGCCGGTTATGGTGTGTCCAATTTTGTCAGCGATGCGGACATTGAGAAGAAAATCAATGATGCCGATGGGGAGCCCACTTATGTGGCCAAGGTCTACCCCCTTTATGTCAACGGCGAGAAGATGAAGAATAAGGCCGTGGAGCAGGGCGGCGTGATGTATCTGCCGGCCATTGATTTGGCAGAGGCTGCGCATGTGGATTTGGGTTGGAATGAAAAGACCAGCCGCCTGATCAGCACTTTGGGCTCTGCCGATGGTGTGGACAAGAAGGATGTGCTCTACTGCAAACTGGCTGATGCGAAAACCCTGTTCAATCTGACCGGGGCTTTGGAGAAGAACAGCTTTGTCATGAAACCGGCAAAGGCTGAGCAGAAGCCTCAAGTGGCAGGCCCGGATGAAAAGAAGGATGCCGCGCAGACGGCAGAACCTGTGGCTGCTGGCAAGGACCACAAGATTGTGACCGTTTCCCAGGAAATCGGGCAGGCCCAGACGGCGAAAGCAGAGAATAAAGACGCAACGAAGAAGTAAGACGATTTTTACGAACAACATAGGGAGGAATTCGCTTGAGCCAGCGTTTTGTAATTTTGGACGGCAGCAGTTTGATGTATCGCGCTTTCTATGCGCTGCCACCGCTGACGGATTCCCAAGGGCATCCCACCAATGCGATTTTTGGTTTCTCCAACATGCTGACCAAGCTGTTGGGGGAACTGAAACCCGATAAATTGGTGATTGCCTTTGATAAAGGCAGAACGACCTTTCGCACGGAACGGTATGCCGATTATAAGGGAACCCGGGACAAAACACCGGAAGAGCTCCTCGCCCAAATTCCGCTGCTGCATGAATTTGCAGCAGCTTTTGGTATCTCTTTTATCGAAAAGGAACGCTATGAGGCCGATGACATCATCGGCACTTTGGCGACAAAGGCGGCAGGAGCTGGTCATGATGTTATGGTGGTTACAGGGGACCGGGATGCCCTGCAGCTTGTAAGGCCAAATCTGCAGGTATTGATGACGAAAAAAGGCATCTCCGAATTGAAGGCCTATGATGAGGAGACCTTCCGGGAAGAATACGGTTTTGCCCCCCTGAAGCTCATCGACTTGAAGGGGCTTATGGGCGATACCTCCGATAATATTCCCGGTGTACCGGGGGTGGGGCCCAAGACGGCCAGCAAATTGCTGCTGGAATATGGTTCTTTGGAGGAAGTGCTGGCGCATATCGATGACATTTCCGGCAAGAAGTTAAAGGAACGGCTGACGGAAAACAGCGAACAGGCAATCTTGTCCAAGGAACTGGCCACCATTGAATGCAATGTGCCGGATATGGATTTGGATTGGGAAAGCTATAGCATTACGCCGGACCATGTGCGGATGAAAGCCTTTTGTGATGACTACGAACTCAAGGCTGTCTGGAAGAATTTCGTCAAGATTTATGGCGAGGGCGAAGGAGAACTCCTGCTGGATTTTTCTGCTCCGGCGCAGGCCACGGTGGATTTATCCTATAAGGTTTGGAACCGTAAGGAAGCAGAAGGGGAACTGGCGGCGGCAGAAGCTCTGGCGGTCAGTGCAGTGTTTTCCGGCAAGGCGCCCTTTGTGACCCTTGCCGGGGCGGCGGTCTGTCTTCTGCCCGGGAAGAAGCTGGGCTTTATCCCGGAAGCGGAGATGGATTTACTGCGGCAGGCCATGGCCCAAAAGCCTACTAGTGTACAGGGCTTAAAGAACTATTATCATGCCGGGATAGCGCCGGCAGCGCATTTTTTCGATAGCGAACTGGCCGCCTATCTGTTAAGCCCGGAAGCCAGCAAATACGAGTTGGACCGCTTGGTCCAGGAGTATCTGCCGGCCCTGCAAAAACCGGAGGATTTAGTGGCAGAGCAGGCCGAATCGGTTTGGGAGGCTTATGCCCTGGCCAGTCTGCAGCCCGTTCTTAAAGCGAAGCTGCAGGAATTGCAGATGGACAGTCTCTATGCGGATATCGAACTTCCCCTGGTGGAAGTGCTGGCCGATATGGAGCGCAATGGAATCTATATCAATCGGGCAGAACTGGATAAAAAAGGGGAGGAACTGGAAGAGCGCCTGCAGGCCCTGCAGCAGGATATTTATGTCCTGGCTGGTACGGAGTTCAATATCAATTCCCCCAAGCAGTTGGGCGAGGTGCTTTTTGAGCGGCTGGAACTGCCGCCGGTGAAGAAGACCAAGACGGGATATTCCACCAATGCTGAGGTTTTGGAAACCCTGCGGGATAAACATCCGGTGGTGGAGCAGGTCCTGCATTACCGCACCCTGAGCAAGCTTAAATCCACCTATATTGACGGTTTGCGGGAGTTGATTGGGGCAGAGGGACGAATCTATACCAGTTTCAACCAGACGGTAACGGCTACGGGACGTCTTTCCAGTTCGGACCCCAATCTGCAGAATATTCCTGTGCGCAATGCAGAGGGGAAGGCTATCCGGGCGCTGTTTGAGCCGGGAGAAGGTTATGACTGCCTGCTGTCTGCGGATTATTCGCAGATTGAGCTGCGGATTCTGGCCCATGTGTCCCAGGATGAACGCTTTATGGATGCTTTCCGGCAGAATCAGGACATCCATGCCCGCACGGCGGCGGAAGTCTTTGGGGTACCCTTGGAACAGGTGACCGGTGAATTGCGCCGTCATGCCAAGGCGGTAAATTTCGGCATCGTTTATGGCATCAGCGATTTTGGTCTGGCTAAGGACCTGCATATTGCCCGCAAGGATGCCAAAAGCTATATCGACCATTACTTTGAACGCTATACCGGCGTGAAGAAATTCATCGATGAGACGGTAGAAAAGGCCCATCAGGAGGGCTTTGTGACCACGCTGTTCAAGCGCCGCCGGGAACTGCCCACCATCAACAGCCGCAATTTCATGCAGCGTTCCCTGGCGGAGCGCATGGCGATGAATACGCCCATTCAGGGGGCTGCCGCCGATATCATCAAACTGGCCATGATTGCCGTATATCGCAAATTGCAGGCGGCTGGGGTCAGGAGCCGCGTGCTGGTACAGGTGCACGATGAATTGGTGCTGGAGGTCGTGGAGAGCGAACGTCTGCAGGTGGAGCAAATCCTTAAGGAAACCATGGAACACGTAGTGCAGTTGTCGGTGCCCTTGCTCATCGATATGCATGCTGGAAAAAACTGGGCGGAGGCGAAGTAAGATGCCGGAAATGCCAGAAGTAGAAATCATCCGCCGCTATATCGATAAGATGGTAGCGGGCAAGCAGATCATGGATATCGACATCCGCCTGCCCCGCATGATCAAATGGCCGGATACCGAAGGGTTCCGGGCGCTGGTTACAGGCCGCAGGATTCGGGAAATGGCCCGGCGGGGGAAGTATCTGCTCATGAAGCTGGATAACGATAATGTTGTCGTCTTTCATCTGCGCATGACGGGGCGGCTGGTTTATGCGCCCACAGGGCAGGTGACGGACAGCTATGCCCGGGTCGTCTTTCTCCTGCAGGATGGGGCCAGCCTGATCTATGGCGATACCCGTACCCTGGGGACAATCCATGGGCTGAAGCCCCAGGAACTGGGCATGCTCAAGGGGCTGGCCGAAATGGGGCCGGAACCCTTGTCGCCGGAGTTTACGGCAGACTATCTCTACGCAGCTGCCCGTAAGCGCAAGGTGGCGATAAAATCCTTTTTGCTCAATCAGAAATATATTGGCGGTATCGGCAACATCTATGCCGATGAAGCCCTTTTCCTGGCAGGGGTGCATCCCCAGCGCCCGGCAAACGCTCTGCGCCGGGATGAATGTGAGCGGCTCTGGGAAAGCATCAATAAGGTGATTGCGGCAGGGATTGCCGATGGCGGCACCACCTTCCGGGACTATCAGAATGGTGAGGGGGGCAAGGGCAGCCATCAGGAACATCTCTATGTCTATAACCGGAATGGGGAACCCTGCCGGGTTTGTGAAAGTCCCATTGTCCGCATTACCGTGGGGGGCCGGGGTACCCATTTCTGTCCGAAGTGTCAGGAGATGAAGTGATGGCGCGTCTTATCGGTCTTACTGGCGGCATTGCCAGTGGCAAGAGCACCTTGTCCCGGTTCTTTCAGGAGAAGGGGGCGGCCGTTATCAGCGCCGATGAACTGGCGCTGGCTTTGGCCGCTCCCGGGCAGAGCCTCTATCGGCTCTATCTGGAGCATTTCGGCAGCAGGGTCCTGCGGGCAGATGGAAGTCTGGACCGTCGGGCTGTCGGGCGGCTGGTATTCGGCAATGAAGCGGAGCTTCGCTGGCTGGATGAACACAGTCACCCCCTGCTGAAGCAGGCAATGTTGCAGGAGATTCAGCTGCAGCAGCAGAAAAATTTTCCCGTCATAATCCTGGATGTTCCATTGCTCTTTGAAGCGGGATGGGATAAAATTACAGAGGAGAATTGTTTGGTATTTGTGGATGAGGCGACCCAGCTGGCGCGTTTGATGCGGCGTAACGGCTATGATGAAGCGGAAGCCCGGGCGCGCATTGCCGCCCAGATGCCGCTGGCCGAGAAGAAGCGGCGGGCAGATACCTTTATTGATAATAATGGCAGCCTGGCAGAAAGTTTTGCCCAGGCTGAAAAAATTTGGAAGGAGTGGACCCATGCAGGGGTTTCGTGACAGGGTCCAGCAGAATCGGCGTGTTCAGCGGCGCATGGCAACCTGCTTTTGCGTTGCTTTATTTATTTTCTTAGTAAGTCTCAGTGCTTTTTTTGTCCTGCAGTTTGAACCGGTGCAGCGCAAGTATTTCTATGTCTATCCCTATCACGACACGGTGATGAAGTATGCAGAACTTTATCATGTGGACAGCAATCTGGCGGCAGCGGTCATCAAGAGCGAGAGCAAGTTCAAGCACACGGCTCTTTCCCATCGCGGCGCGGTGGGACTGATGCAGTTGATGCCCGATACGGCTGAATGGATTGCCGGTCAGATTGGGGATGAGGGATACAGTGTGGAAAAACTTCACGAGCCGGACAGGAATATCCGCTATGGTACGTGGTATATCGCCGAATTGAAGCGGGAGTTTAAGGATAATGACGTGCTGGCGCTGGCGGCTTATAATGCCGGGCGCGGCAATGTGAAGAGTTGGATGGAGGAAAATCATTGGGGTTATTCCTTCCACGATATCGATGCGATCCCCTATAAGGAAACCCGGGAATATGTAAGACAGGTGCTGGGAGACCGCAAGAAGTATAGGGAGTTGTATCCAGAATAAATATTGGGGTATCTTTTATTGAATGCAGCAGGCCGCTGATGATGGGGCTGATGGGTGAGGTAGGCGTTTATGCAGAAGTATCGCATTGTTCCGCAACAAGAAAATATGCTTTGGCAGCTGGTACAGGGCATGACCCTGGCCGATGAGGAAAAGGCACTCTTGAAGAGTGCGGTTATCCGCCATGTGGAGGTCAGTGTCAAGACCAGCCTTTGGGAAATTGCCCTGACCAGCCAAACCTTGATTCCGGATGTCCTTTTGCAGCGGGCAGCAGAGCAGATTAAGGGAAAGTGTAATCTCCAGAAGGTCATCTTTTATCAGGATGTCATCGATATTGAAGATGGCATCAGCAAGGTGTGGCCAAAACTGGTTACTGTGGTGGCAGAAGATAATCCCACGGTTTTCCAGTTACTGAAGCGCTCAAAATACGAAGTGGATGGCAGCCGGCTGGTGATAAAGGTCCCCGGGGAACTGGGGGGCGAAATCATGCGGGCCCATGCCGTGACCCAGCTTATGGGCCGGGCCATCAAGGATATGCTGGGCTACCGCTGTCCTGTTTCCTGTGAAGCCAGTGATGAGGTGTTGCAGAATCTTTCGGTGGATGACAGCTTCAATACGCCCGAATATCAGGCGGCCCTGCATAAGGAACGGGCAAATGAGCAGCGGGCCGCAGAAAAGGTCAGTGCAGCTCCCGCAGCGAAGGCTGCGCCGGATGGGCATAAAGCCAAGGCCGCGTCACCCAGAAAGCGGGATGACTTTTCCCGGCCCGTGGTGGTGCAGGGGGCTGGCAGTACCATCTTTGGCCGCAGCATCATGGGCGAGCGGAAGCTCATTTCCGAGCTGGAGGGGGAAACAAAGACCGTCATCCTCGAAGGCTTCATTGGGGAAGGGGCAGGTTCCGGTCTCAAGACCATCGAGTTCAAGACCGGGACGAAGCTGTTGTCCTTCTGCCTGTCGGATGAGTCCGATGGCATTGCCTGCAAGAAGTTCTTCAAGCCGGGCAAGGGCCGGAATGGTCAGGAAGAGGACTACGACGAAATCATGGGCAAGCTCAAGGAGGGCATGGCTGTCCGCATCAAGGGGTCCGTGCGCTTTGATACCTATATGAATGAGTACGTGGTCTTCGTGGACTCCCTAGCGAAAAAGGAAATCAAGAAGCGGGAAGACCACGCCGAAGTAAAGCGGGTGGAACTCCATGCCCATACCACCATGAGTGCCATGGATGCGGTGGTTTCGGTCAAGGATCTGATCAAGACAGCCGATAGCTGGGGCTGGCCGGCCATCGCCATTACGGACCATGGTGTGGTGCAGGCCTATCCGGATGCGGCTAAAACGGCGGAGAAGCTCAACATCAAGGTCATCTACGGCATGGAAGGCTATCTGACCGGGGATGACTTTGAACAGAAGCGGGCCAATCACATCATCTTTTTGGCGAAAAATCCCAACGGTCTGCGGAATCTCTATCAGCTGGTTTCCTTATCCCATGTCAAATACTTCCACCGTCAGCCCCGTCTGCCCAAGAAGATTATCGAAGAGTATCGGGATGGTATAATCATCGGCTCTGCCTGCGAGGCAGGCGAGCTTATCCGGGCCATCGTAGAGGGGCAGAGTGAAGAGCAGCTCATCGAGATTGCCTCCTTCTACGATTATCTGGAAATCCAGCCCATTCATAACAACGACTTCCTGAAACGGGAAGAAAAGTTTCCGAATATCAATACCGACGAGGATTTGATCAACATCAATCTCAAGGTGGCGGAACTGGCCAAGAAACTCGGCAAGATGCTGGTGGCCACCTGCGATGTGCATTTCCTCAATCCGGAGGACAGCATTTACCGCGCCATTCTGATGAAGGGCAAGGGCTTCAAGGATGCGGACTTCCAGCCGCCATTGTACCTGAGAACCACAGAGGAAATGCTGGCGGAGTTTTCCTATCTGGGAGAGGAAGCGGCCTATGAAGCAGTGGTGACCAATCCCCGGAAAATCAGCGAGATGATTGAAAAATTCAAGCCCATCCCCGATGATTTGTATTCCCCGATGATTCCGGGGGCGGACGAGGAAATCGAGTCCATGTCCTACAAGCGGGCTAAATCCATGTACGGCGAAAACCTGCCGGAAATCGTGGAGGCCCGGCTCAAGCAGGAACTCAAGCCCATCATCGGCCATGGTTTTTCGGTGCTATACCTCATCGCCCAGCGATTGGTGAAAAAATCCAACGATGACGGTTATCTGGTCGGTTCCCGAGGTTCCGTTGGTTCTTCCTTTATCGCCACCATGACGGGGATTACGGAGGTCAATCCCCTGCCACCGCATTGGCGTTGTCCCCACTGTCAGTACAGCAAGTTCATTACCGATGGTTCCTATGGCTGCGGCTATGACCTGCCGGATAAGGACTGTCCTGTCTGCGGGACACCGCTCATCAAGGACGGCCATGATATTCCCTTCGCCGTATTCCTGGGCTTTGACGGGGACAAGGTTCCCGATATCGATTTGAACTTCTCCGGTACCTATCAGCCGGTGGCCCATAAATATACGGAAATCCTCTTTGGCAAGGACAATGTATACCGCGCCGGTTCCATTCAGACCGTGGCGGATAAGACGGCCTTCGGCTATGTGAAGAAGTACTTCGAGGAAAAGGGCATCAAGAAACATATCTCTTACATCGATCGTCTGGCCCATGGCTGCATGGGGGTCAAGTCCACCACAGGCCAGCACCCTGCCGGCATCATGGTTGTGCCCCGGGATATGGATGTACACTTCTTTACGCCCATCCAGCATCCCGCCAACGATATGAACTGCGGCACCATCACCACCCATTTCGATTATCATTCCATCAGCAGCCGTCTGGTTAAGCTGGATATCCTGGGCCACGATGATCCGACGGTTATCAAGATGCTGGAGGATTTGACCTGCCGTGACCCGAAGACCATTCCCTTTGACGATGTGGCTACCATGTCGCTCTTTTACTGTACCGACGCATTGGGGGTGACACCGGAGGAACTGGGGGCGACATCCGGAACCTTTGGGATTCCTGAATTTCGTACCCCCTTTACCCGGCAGATGATTGACGATACCAATCCGGATGTGTTCTCAGACTTGGTGCGCATTTCCGGGTTTTCCCATGGTACCGATGTGTGGCTGGGCAATGCCCAGGACCTTATCCGCAGCGGCCAGTGTACCATCAAGAATGCCATCTCGGCTCGTGATGATATTATGATGTATCTGATTCATCATGGCATTGACCCGCTGCTGTCCTTCAAGACCATGGAGAAGGTGCGTAAGGGCAAGGGCATTGACCCGGAGGTCGTGAAGAAGCTGCAGGAGGGGAAAATTCCCCAGTGGTATATCGACTCCTGCCAGAAAATCAAGTACCTGTTCCCCCGCGCCCATGCGACGGCCTATGTCATGATGGCCTACCGCATTGCCTTCTGTAAGGTTCATTATCCCTTGGCTTATTATGCGGCCTATTTCTCTATCCGCGCCGATGAATTTGATGCCAATGTCATCGCCAAGGGGCAGGAATACGTGGGCCAGCAGATTCAGGAACTGGAGGCGATTGCCAAAGAAAAGAAGCTGGATGCCAAGCAAAATGCAACCCTGATTGTTCTGCAGCTGGCCTGGGAAATGTATCTGCGGGGCTATGATTGCGAGAACGTGGATATCTATACATCGGATGCAGAAAAATTCATCATCCATGAAAAATCCCTGCTGCCGCCTTTGGCCAGTTTGGGGGGCATGGGGGTCAAGGCCTCCCAGAGCATTGTGGAAGCCCGTAAAGATGGGATTTTCACCAGTGTCGAAGACTTGCGCCGTCGGACGGGGGTTTCCAAAACCAATATCGAAATCCTGCGGGAACATGGCTGTCTTGAGGGCATGGGGGAATCGGACCAGATTTCCCTGTTTGGCTGAGATGGTTGTGCATAATAAAAGCCGGAGTCCAGTGCTGTTGCAGCATTGGATTCCGGCTTTTGTGTATATTGCGTATGGTAAAGGGCGGTCGATAGGCGCAGGTTAGCGCTTCTTGTATTCAAAATAGGTCTTGCGCATTTCCGCCCGGCTCTTGGCGGCGGGCCAGAGTTCGCCCAAGGCTCCTTGGCGCATGGCGGCGCCCAGATGGTCGTAGAGGTCGGGAATCTGGGGTTCGAGTTTGGCAATCAGTTCCTTTACCTCCTGGCGGCAGGTATTGCCGTCATGGGGGCAGGGGCTCTTTACCGGGTCAAAACCGTGGATTTTGATGGAATCGATGAGTTCCGATTCCCGGAAGTAAACCAGCGGGCGGATTACGGTGAGGCCGGTGCGGTCTAGGTAGGTAACCGGGGTAAAGGTATGGAGCTGGCCGGAGTATAACAGGCTCATGAGGAAGGTTTCCACCGCATCGTCATGGTGATGGGCATAGGCAATCTTGTTGATGCCGTGTTCAGTGGCATAGCGGTTAATGGCGCCCCGGCGAAAGAAGGCACAGGTGTAGCAGGGATTCTTATCCGGGCAGGCCTCAATGGTGCCGGCAATATCCACATCGATGATTTCGTAGGGGATGTTCAGCTGGGCCATGAAATCCCGGGCCCGTTCGATGGCAAAGAGGGCGGGATTTCCCTGTTCATCCTTGAATTGGGGATTGATGGTCAGGGCTGACAGCTGAAAATCCTTGTGCAGCCGCTGTTTGAGGATTGCCATGGCATAAGCCAGAAAGATGCTGTCCTTGCCGCCGGAGATGCCCAGCAGGATATGGTCCCCGTCCTTTATCATGTCAAATTCCACTACGGCCCGCATCAATTTGCTGTATAAGAGCTGGGGCATATTGAGGTTCATCGCGTTCTCCTTTTATATACTCAACAGAAAAAACCGGCCATCAGCCGGTTTTATTACACTTGCTGTACAGTTCTCCGAGATACTCCTGCCCGCGAAGTTCATCCTTGTGGTTTACCTTTGCTTAAGCAGTTATGTTTACGTTTCTGCCGGTATTGCTGTCCGCTGAATAGGGTGAAACTCTGGCGCGTTTATCATAGCGTAAAATAATCATCGCTCCATCAGACATCCTCTTGGTAATCGTAGCACTCTCCACAGTATTACGTTTCGCAGAGGAGTCTTTTTTGTCTGAGCGTTGGTGGGATGAATCCGACGTCATTGCCGTGGCATCCACAGAAGCAATGCCTAATGCGACCAGGTCCCAGCGATAGGCAAAACTGCCAATGCTGCTCGTACCGCTCATAACAATCCCTCCCTTGCATCCGCAAGCAGGATAGTATCTCTACGTTAATTATACCATGATATATGTTGATAAACAATTGTTTTTTCAAAATTTTTAAGCATTTAGCCGATGCATTGCCGCCACAGCCTGTCCCAGGCAGATTCCGCCGTCGTTGGGGGGGATTAAGCTATGGCGCAGAACCGTAAAGCTATGCTGCCGCAGTTTGGTCGTGACCAGCTCCGTCAGCAGATGATTCTGGAATACACCGCCGGACAGGGAAACGGTCTGTAAACCTGTTGTCTGTCGTGCCGCAAGGCAGGCTTCGAGGATGAACTGAGCCAGACCTTCATGGAAAAGAAAGGCCAGTCTGGCGGGCGTTTCGCCAGTTAGACGCTTTTCCAGCAGCAGGGCAAAGAGCTTATCGGTCGTCAGCCCGGTGGGGAGAAGCGGCAGGTATTCTTTATGGTCATCCTGCCATTTTTGGGCGGCAAATTCCAGATACATGCTGGCCTCGCCTTCAAAGGTAGAGCTTTGACGAATGCCGAGCAGGGCGCTGACTCCATCGAAGAGGCGGCCGGCACTGGTGCTCTTTATGACATTGACCTGATTGTCCAGCATGAAGAACATGGCCGTCAGGTCCTGCTCACGGCAAAGGTCAAGCTGCTGAGCAATTTCCTGGGTCTTTTCGGGACTGCCGGTCAGATCATAGAGCAGGGACACGGCAATGCGCCAGCCCTCCCGGCTGGCCTTGTCACCACCGGCCTGACGGAAGGGGGTGATGGAATTCAGCCGCTGGAAGCCGGTAAAATCGGCCTGCAGAATTTCGCCGCCCCAGATGGTGCCATCGGTGCCGTAGCCAGTGCCATCGAAAGCTACGCCGATGACGGGCTGGTCATAATCATTTTCCGCCATACAGGAGAGGATATGGGCGTAGTGATGCTGAACGGGAAACACAGGCAGCTTCAATTCCTTGGCAATGGTCACGGTATTGTAGCGGGGATGCAGGTCGCAGGCTACGATTTGGGGTTGGCATTCCAGAAGCTCAGTCAGCCGTTTTACGGTTTCCCGCAGGGCCTGCATGGTGCGCAAATCGCTCATATCGCCCACATAGGGGGAAGGATAGAAGATATTGTCACGCCCCACGCAGAAGGTGTTTTTGAGTTCTCCGCCAATGCCCAGAACAGCGCCCTGCCAGTCGTTATGCAGCATAAAGGGCAGAGGGGCATAGCCGCGGCTGCGGCGAATCATATAGGGCTTGCCCTCCAGCCAGTCCATCACCGTGTCGTCAGCCCGGATGCGAATTTTGCGGTTATGAGAGAGCATTAAATCGCAGAAGCCCTTGAGGGCGGCAAGCGCTCCTTCATCATCCCGGCAGATGGGGGCGCCGGCGGGGTTGCCGCTGGTCATGATCAGGGTATCGGGCATGGTCAGCCCATCGGGATAGGCGAATAACAGCATGTGCAGGGGGGCATAGGGCAGCATGATGCCGATTTTGGGATTGCCGGGGGCTGTGCTGTCCACGATTTGGCCCGTGGCTTTGCGCTTCAGCAGGAGGATGGGCTTTTGATGTCCCGTCAGGATTTCTTCCTGACCATCTTCCACGCAGCATTCCCGCCTGACGGTATCCATATCCCGGGCCATGATGGCAAAGGGCTTTACCGGACGGTGTTTTAACTGACGCAGGCGGTTTACGGCCTGGTCGTTTGTGGCATCGCAGCAGAGATGGAAGCCGCCGATGCCCTTGATGGCCACGATGCCGCCGCCGATGATTACCTGCCGTGTACGGGTAATGGCTGCGGCTCCGCGCACATCTTCCTGGCCAATGAGGTAGACTTCCGGTCCGCATTCGTTGCAGCAGACCGGCTGGGCATCATAGCGGCGGGTGGCAGGGCTGTCGTATTCGGCCTGGCAGCTGGGGCACATGGGAAATTCCCCCATGCTGGTGCGCTCCCGATCATAGGGCATGGAATCCAGGATGGTCAGCCGGGGACCGCAGGCTGTGCAGTTGATAAAGGGATGCAGGTAGCGCTTATCCTGCGGGTCGAAGAGTTCGGCTCGGCATTTATCACAGGTGGCAATGTCCGGTGAAACGAAGATGGAACCGCGCTCTTTGGCGCTTTCGATAATCTGGAAGTCCTGATAATTTTCCTCCTGTTGCAGTCGTTCCCGGGTCAGTTTCAAAATGGAGGCCCGTTCCGGCGGTTCGGCTTGAATGGCGGTGAGAAAATCCCTTACCGCTTCATCACTGCCCTGGGCAAAGACTTCCACATAGGGGCCTTTGTTGCAGACAGAACCCAGGATATGGAAACGGGCGGCCAGCCGCGCCACAAAGGGGCGGAACCCTACGCCCTGAACGATGCCGAATATTTTGCTTTGATAAAGTGCCATATTTAATTTCTCCTTTATTTATAAGGGGTTGCGAAGCGTTATATTCTATCCTCACATGACCTGATTGATGGTTAATCGTGGTTCGGTTATAGAGATTGCCCAATGCACAGCGCTTTATTGCCGTGTATATTCGGATATAACAGAGTGGAATACCGAGCCTAAAAAAGAGTCGACTTTGTAACATCTATCTATATTATAACATGACTGGAGGTGATTTCTATTGCAGACAATTGACCAAGAAATATTTTACATTAAGATAATGAGACAGAGATAGTAAACAATAAAGCCGAACCGTTGGGAATGTTACACTTTTTCGGAGAAAAACAGTCGATTTTCAGGGACTGAACATCGGCTGGATATTTATAAAAAACTGAAAACTTGATAAAAATAAAAATTTTTTTGGATTAGGGGGTGCATTCTTGTTTGGAATGTGGTACACTATAGATGTCGATAGGGAAGTAACCGGATATCCCACCGGTTTACCTTTGAGAACCTATCGGTCTCTTCTCTGGAAACATATCCCAGTTTCCAGTATCCCATTTCCTTACATCTTTTTAGCGAGAACCGGAGTCAGTGGAGTGATACCGGTTCTTTTGCTGTCTAAAGGAATTCTGCGGTAAGTACATCGACATAGAAACACCTCGCAACCCGGTGCAATAGGGGGGCGAGGTGTTTTTTTGCCTGCTGTCTTCAGTCGATGTAGATGATCCGGAATCCCAGCCGCTGCTGGTTCCGGCGAATCTTATAGAACAGGCTGTGCTTCATATGGTGGCTGTTCAAGAGTACTACATCATAGCTGCGCAGTACTGTTTCATCAAAGGTGGGATCTGTGCCACTCATGATTTTGATATTGGGATGTTGCAGGTGGAATTTTCGCTGCCAATTCGGATGACCGCCAAACAGGATGCAGTCTTCAGGAATTTCTATTGAAAGTTCAATTTCCTCGCCCGTGTCAGTTTCTTCGGGATGCTCGGCATCTTCCAGTAACCGGCGCAGGAACTGGTTTTCCTGCAGGGCATCATCGTATTTTTGCTGCAGGGTTTCGTAGCGGGATTGGAGCAAATTCAGCTGCTTCTGTTTTTCTGCCGCCAGGGATTGATCCTTCTGTTTGGCTTCGGCTTTGGCCAGCTTGTGTTCTTGGATTACGTTGCGTTGTTGTTCCTTTTGGTAGACGACAGAGGTGTCCAGAACCTCTTTAGCCAGCTTATTCGCCGTATCCCGGGCGGAACTATACATTTTGGCCAGTGTTTCTAAAGCGATGGAATACAGCAGCAGGGGGATGGAGTTGCCGATATCCTTATTGAACTGTTCCAGCATAACCGAGATTTCATCAAGGCCGGATTCGTTTCCCTTTTCACTTTTTACGTATGCGGCAACGGATTCATCAAGTTTATTTAGTATGCCTAAATTGCAGGTGAGGGCTACGAGCACATCCCGGACAGCCCCTTCCTTTTCTTTGCGGATCAACTGTTCCCGATAAAAATCGGACATATTGATTTTATGTCGAGTAAGAGTGTTTTCAATCGCATCGGCAAATTCTGTGCAATCGTCTAGAACGGAAATATGATAAATGCCCTTGCTGCAAATATCTTCAGCAGCAGGCCGCCAGGATTTTGAAAGCTTGGGAAAGAAGGTGTGATTTTTGACTTTTTCGTCGAAATTGGTCAGCCCGTATAGGGGAACTGACATGTAATAAGAAAGCCCGGCAATATTATCCAAGAGGTCGTCACGGGCTTCAGCCGTTTCGTATTTGCCCTGGGCCATAAGGACCAGGGAATAGCGAATCATGGATTCCGGGGTCAATATGTCGTTATGCTTTTGAATGACCTGAATCAGGTCGGTGTTGCGCACGAGGGTTTCTTCACAGTGGCATTCCCGACTAAGGTTTTTGAGGTGCTTCAGCAGCTCCGCGCCGATGTCGACCTGATCATTTGAACCTTTGGCAGCGCGGGCTACAATCAGGAAATTTTCGAATACTGCTGGACGCATCTGGTTGATGAAGAGATGGTAGCGCTGGGGGATATCCTTAAGGATTTCGGCAGAGGAAAACAGGGGAACGTTGTGTTTGGCAATCAGTTTTTTGGCCAGATTTACGGTGCTGGCATTGCAGGCCATCAGATATAGGGCATAGGTAGCGGTGCATTTTACCCGGTCCTGATTGCTCAGGGCGGGGAGCCTTAGTTTGTTCTGTTTGGACAAATTGTATCATTCCTTACTGTTTGGTTCTTGTTGTGCAGGATAAGCTTAAATAAGGGCAGCCGGTGGTGAAACGCAGGAGAAGCCGCTAATTTTTATTGTTTCTCCATTATAACGCCGTTGTCCTGGTTTTGCCACAGAAAAAACTTCCGCGCATTGCTGCAAGTGGCTTCGGGGGGGCTATAATGCTGACCAGGGAGGCTGGGCGGTTGTGTGCAAAAACTTTTGAAAAATTTTCAGGATTTTATGTAATGCCTACGTTTTTCCCCCGTATGTATTGTCACAGAAACAAAGACAACAACACGAGATAAAATATAGGAGGTTGGAAATCATGAAGGACAGCAAAGAAGTATCGATGGAAGAATTGGAAACGGTAAGCGGTGGGACCGTCAGTGAATATTCCGATCTGCTGGCGGCACTGAGCATTAACCCGAAACTGCAGAAATGGGGTCGGTTTGCCGGACATCTGCCTGGTGGAAATTTGGTCGCATCCAATGCCTCCGATGGCATCAAGGGAATCCTTAAGAAGATTGACATCAAGGTGGATCTCTCTCTGGGGCTGGGCGGGACCGGATTGTTCTCCAAACCCAACAAATACACCTGCATCAGCACCGGCGAGTCCTTGACCCATGAAGAGGTAATCGCCACCATGAAGAAACACTTTACGCTGGATTAAAAACAGGATCGAAAGAATGATTATGATGAAAAACATATTGGATAATAAGGAAATGGATCTGGAGGCATTGGAGATTGTCGCCGGTGGAACGGTCAATGGAATAGCCTCTGCAGATTAAGTTTCTATCCAGTCGACTAATAGCGCACAGACGACTCATCCCCAGGTCACGAAGCAAAATACCTCAAAGATTCTTAATGATATCATGAGACGTAGCGTTGCCCGTCTTTTCAAATAAAAAAGAAGCAATTTCAGGAGGAATGGCTATTCATGTTAAAACGAATATTTCTTTTATGGGCTGTCTGCGCCCTATTTTTTTGTCAATTGGCAGCTGCCAATTCCAACGAACCTAATCGGCAAGCCAAACACACGATTGAGGATAGCCGAGCCTATTTCCCCCCCGTCCTGATGTATCATGACGTAAAGGCGGTTCCGCTTAACTACTTCGATGTTTCTGTGGAAGATTTCTGCGCCCAGCTGGACTGGCTGAAGAAGGCCGGTTATCAGACGCTGAGCATGGAGGAATTTACCGCTATTGTTCAAAAAGGACAGCCATTTCCCAAAAAATCCGTAGTGATTACCTTTGATGATGGCTACAAAGGAATTTACGATTATGCAGCTCCGGAACTGAAAAAACGCGGCATGAAGGCAACCTTTTTCATTATCCCTGACTTAGTTGGTGTTCCGGATGATACCTATCCTTATATCACCAAAGAGGAATTAAAGGAACTTTCTTCCTCCAACCTCTTTTCTATCGGTTCGCATACGATGAGCCATCCGCATTTGGACCAGTTAGAGGCAGAGGAAAAACAAAAAGAAATCTGCCAATCCAAAAAAGTTTTGGAAGAATGGACCGGACGGCCTGTTACCAGTCTGGCATTTCCCTTTGGTGCCTATGATAAATCGGTCATCAAAGAGGTAAAAGCTGCAGGTTATCAAGTCTCCTTTGCCGTGCAGGACCGTGGCCTCTTGCATGAAAAAGCTCGCTACAGCATTCCGCGTATCTACGTCGGTCTGGAAATGGGCAAGGATAATCTCTCTCTGTTCCAGCATTATGTAAAACATTACAAAGATATGCCTGCAGCAGCTTTTGTTGAGCGCTGGGAATTCTTCGAAGAATAACAAGAAACGGGTCCGGGTTCTGGACTCGTTTTTTGTTGTCCCTGCTGGAATTAACCGTTCATATGGACACGATATTTTCTTTAACTGAATTTCGTTGTCCTTTTTTGGGGGGATCGTTGCGTGTAGTTTTTCTGGTCAAAAAATAAGGGAAAATTTTTTAGAAATTTATGTAATGCCCGCGATTTTCCCCCGTATGTATTGTCAAAGAAACAAAGACAATAACACGAGATAAATAGGAGGTTGGAAATCATGAAGGACAGCAAAGAAGTATCGATGGAAGAATTGGAAACGGTAAGCGGCGGAACAGTCAATGAATATGCCGATCTGCTGGCGGCACTGAGCATCAATCCGAAACTGCAGAAATGGGGACGGTTTGCTGGACATCTGCCCGGAGGAAACCTGGTTGCATCCAACGCCTCCGATGGCATCAAGGGAATCCTTAAGGAGATTGACATCAAGGTGGATCTTTCCTTGGGCCTTGGCGGGACCGGATTGTTCTCCAAACCCAACAAATACACCTGCATCAGCACTGGCGAGTCCTTGACCCATGAAGAGGTAATCGCCACCATGAAGAAACACTTCACCTTGGATTGATTTGATTATTATGATGATAAAGGACCGCGAACTACTTGGGGATAAGAAAGTTCGCGGTCCTTTTGTCATGATTATTGTAGGCAGATTAATGGGAAAGGATTTTCCTGAGCAGTTTGAAAAGGAGTTTGAGGCCTCCGTAAACAAAGCCCAAGAGAAAGCAAAGGGCAGCTACGCAGAAAAAGATAAGGATTATAGGAATTACAGCGGACATAGTGGTTCCTCCTTTATGATACTTATATTATAGCAGAAAGAATAAATAGATTATCGTTATTATCACCCTTACAGTAGATTTTTAGCAATGAGGTGATAATTTTTTGGGGGGGCATTTTTCTATAATGATGTATGAGTACTGACTTTTCGTAAGTATCTGAAATTTTAGGGATAGATAATGTGATTTAGGGTTAAAGTTAAATTCATTGTGTATAAATAAGGGGCAAAAATAGTAGTATAAATATAAGAATAGTACATATAAAATAATACTTCTAATCTTTATGACAAATGCATATATGATGGACTGAAATTAATAACTGTAAGATGTAATTTTTTTTAGAAACGTATTTGAAGTAAGCAAATTATCATGGTAGACTAAAAAGAGAATAGAATGTTGGGAGAATTACGATGATAATCTATAATGGCTTAAAATGTGAATTCTTGCATAGTGTTGAGAATGACACAATTGCGAGAGAGATTGAAGAAGATATTTTGGAGAAAATGGGAAAACATACTGGTGAGAGTGAGTTTAATTCGTGGAATAATTCCATGCAGTATATGTATAAAGTTATGAATGATGCGGAAATCCCTGATGATGCAGGCGTGGCCATTGAATACAATGTTCCGCAGACCGCTAAAAGAGTGGACTTTATCGTTTCAGGTTATGATAAAGATAATAGACCAGGAATGGTAATCATAGAGCTAAAGCAGTGGAGCAAATTAGCAAAGGTGGAACATTCAGATTCTTTGGTGGAGACATATACAGGTCATGCAATTCGAAAAGTAGTACATCCATCATATCAAGCCTGGTCATATGCACAGTTAATATCGGACTATAATGCTGCAGTGCAGGATGAACATGTAAATCTTGTTTCCTGTGCATATCTACATAATTATATCCGAACAGATAATGATCCTCTTGATGATCTACAATATGAAGATTATACATCTGTATCACCTGCTTTCACGCAAGGACAGGTAAATAAGTTAAGAAATCTTATAAAAAAATCAGTGTGTAAAGGGGATAATAAAAAAGTATTATATCTTGTTGAACATGGTGCGATTAGACCATCAAAGAGTTTACAAAATTCTATTGCCTCTATGATTGCAGGTAATCGGGAATTTGTCATGATTGATGAACAACGTGTTGTTTATGAAGAAGTCCTTAAATTAGCTGAACAATGTCAAAAAGACCAAAAAAAGAGAACAATTATCTGTCAAGGGGGGCCAGGTACAGGGAAAAGTGTTATTGCTGTGCAGCTTTTGGCAGAGCTGACACAAAGAGGCCAATTCGTTCAATATGTATCCAAGAATATGGCTCCTCGGCAGGTTTATTTGCAAAAATTAAAGGGGGCTGTCAAGAAATCTGGTGTAGAAAATATGTTCAAAGGGTCAGCAAGTTATGTTCATGTGGGGAATAATCAAATTCATACTTTAATATGTGACGAAGCACATAGGTTGGAGGAAAGGAGCCAATATACAAAGAAAACGGGCAATGAGAATCAAATAAAAGAAATTATTCATGCAGCAGCTTGCTCGGTGTTTTTTATTGATGAAAGTCAGCGTGTAACCATGTCTGATATTGGTTCTGTGAATGAAATTCGTAAATGGGCAAAACATGAAGGGACAGAATTAATTGAAATGGAACTTGTATCTCAATTCAGATGTAATGGTTCCAATGGATATCTTGCGTGGGTAGATAATTTATTGGAGATTCGTGAAACTGCAAATTATGATTTAAATGGAATTGACTACGACTTCAGATTATGTGATTCACCAGCGGAACTTTATCAGCTTATTTTGGAAAAAAATTGTAAGGCAAATAAAGCAAGAATTTTGGCAGGTTATTGTTGGAATTGGCCTAAAGAGACTAGAAAAGATAGTACATACCATGATATACAGATTGGTGATTTTGGAATTAGTTGGAATCTTGATGATGGTCAAGCGTTTGCTCTTAGTGATACGTCGGTTAATGAAGCTGGTTGCATTCATACAACACAGGGATTAGAATTTGATTATGTTGGGGTAATCATTGGCGATGATTTGAGATATGAAAATGGACATGTGTTAACGGATTTTACGCAAAGAGCATCAACTGATCAGTCGATTAAAGGATTGAAATCGCTATATAAAAAGAGTCCAGAAGTTGCGTTAAAACGAGCCGATGAAATCATAAAGAATACTTATCGAACATTGATGACAAGAGGAATGAAAGGTTGCTATGTTTATTGTACAGATTCAGGAATGCGTAACTATTTAAAGAAAATGCTAACGGTGACAGAAAAAAGAGATATCAACCTGTAGGTGCGGTGTTTTATTTTTTTGTATATGTCGTGTTATATTTATCTGCATCGATGACGTATCCTGTGGGACATATTCACTTTTAAAAACTTCCTTTGTCTATGTAAGAATATCTGCGATTTTATGAGAAGAAAAAGGCTGAAATTCCCCAAGAAACTCGCAAACATAGGTGCCATTCATTGCTTGAAGTATAAGAATAAGTGGAAAAATATACATATTTCTGCGGTTAAAGGATTAGCAAAATTTTTGGAGAGAAAAGAATGAAAAAGCATCTATAAACTAATATCATATCGAATTATGAGGTCTTCTATGATAAAATATCAACAAATTATAGAAGGCCTTTTATTATGGCAAAACAGAGAAGATAAGTTTACAAAGTAGATATGATTGATGGCAAAGCCTACCAGCAGATATCTTATAATATTTACTGATATTAGCTACAGTTTTACGATTAGAGTGGGTGAAAAACGAAAATAGCAGATACTGACGGGCTTATAAGATAGAAGGAGTTCATTTTAGCTGTATTATGTATGGAGGAAATGCTTGATAGCATAAAACTGGTATAGGAACGCCTTCGTCATGCAGAGCATAATTATGGAATCGCCTGTGCCGCATGAGCAGGAATTTTGTTTATCGCTGTAGAATTGTGCAAAGCAATAGGGGTGCATGTGTCATCAATACCGGGCAGAAAGGAATGACGCAGTAAATGAAATTTACAAATGAGAATGGTGTTTTAACCATATTCCTGGAAGGCAGTATATCTTCGCTGAATGTGCAGGCGTTTGAGCAAGATATTCAGGAAATCCTGGCGGCTCATCCCGGAACAAAGGTGGTCTATGAGGCCTCGGCGTTGAGCTATGTATCAAGTGCCGGTTTGAGGATGTTCCTGATGTTGCAGAAAAAAGCCGCAAACCCCATCACGATTTGCGAGGTTCCTCCGGAAGTGTATGAAATTTTTACGTTGACAGGGTTTACCAAAATCATGGACATTCGAAAAAAGATGCGGCAGATCTCC
>NZ_JAILPX010000055.1 GCF_024699275.1 Selenomonas sp. | reverse complement strand
TCAACAAAAAAGTCCGCAACATCTTGAACTTTACACATTGCCTGCACCTCCCTGTGTTTATTGTAGCATATCTGCTACACAATTTGAATTATTGTAGAAAAATATTATCTGTCCCACGGTGTCTTAACGGCATAATGTATGGTAGTAAGCCCGGTGACGGCTAATGCTTTTCCGTCGCGTTTGACAAGCTTGTCTAAGCAGAGGAAAAGTATTAGCCGTCACCGGGCGTCTTAACATATAAATAATAAACCTAAACGCCAAGCCGTTCATTGAGCACCTGCAGGGCTTCCTGCTGCACCATCTTCAATGGCACCTGTTTTTCCGCCGCCAGTTTCCGGCAATCTTCATATTCCGGCGAAACGCTGCAAAGTTTTCCATTCCAGGCGCTGACCTTACAGTTTACCACGCCGTATTTTGTCTCCACTTTGGCGATATGGCGGGCTGCTTCCAGCCGTTCTTCTACCGGCATTATGCGCAAGCCGATACTCGTGCTTTCTGCAAAGATGATGCCAATGCAGGTAGATTTTTTCGCCTCGTTTACCAGCACAGACAGTTTCTGCGCTGGTCGGTTTTTCTTCATAAAAATAGGCGTGGTCCAAACATCCAAAGCTCCTGCTGCCAGCAGCTTTTCATACAGATATCCATAAATCTGCGGATTCATATCGTCAATATTTGCTTCAATTATGGATAAACCGCTCTCCTCAACACCATTGTATTCGCCCAGATAAACGCGCAGTACATTCGGTATTGACAATTCATGACTGCCCGCACCATAGCCAATACATTCCGTCACAAAACCGCGTGGCAGACTTTCACTATAAACGCCCAAAGCACGGACTATTCCCGCGCCGGTTGGCGTTACCAACTCTTTTTCTTCTGTGCCACGCAGGGTCTGCCAGCCGGTTAAAAGTTCCGCTACTGCCGGTGCCGGCACTGGCAGCAGGCCATGCGCACAGTTCACAAAGCCGCTACCCACGGTCAATGTCGAAACAAAGATGCGCTCGATTTCCAAATAATCCAGACAGATTGCTGCACCAACGATATCGACAATAGAATCAACCGCTCCCACCTCGTGAAAGGTTACTTCTGCCATCGGCTTGCCATGTACCTTGCCTTCAGCCTTGGCAATTTCTTCAAAGATTGCCAGAGCCTGTTGTTTCACTGCCATATTTAATGAAGATTTTTCAATTATCTCCCGAATGGTATGCATACTGCGATGGGTATGATGCTGCTCAGCATGGTGGTGTTCTTCCTTCGCCTGCAGCTTTACATCCACATACAGGGACTGAATGCCCTTGCGCTGCGTGTCTTGTACCACCAATTCAAATTCTTCTGCCATGGACAGTTTTTTCAGTTCTTTTTCCACATAAGCTAAGGGCACACCAGCCTGCAGCATTGCCCCCAGGAACATGTTGCCACTGATACCAGCAAAGCAATCTAAATATAATGCGCGCATCCTATCACCTCAATTTATTAATCTTGCTGGCCAAAGCACCAGCTCCAAAACCATTGTCAATATTTACCACGGAAACACCCGTAGCACAGCTGTTCAGCATGGAAAGAAGTGCCGCTACCCCCTTAAAGGATGCACCATAGCCCACACTGGTCGGCACAGCAATCACCGGTTTATCGGTAAGACCTCCGACGACACTCGCCAAAGCACCTTCCATGCCGGCAATGACAATGATGACATTGGCTTTTTCTATATCCGATAAATGCGCAAAGAGACGATGAATCCCCGCTACACCACAATCATAATAAGTCTTGACGCTGTTACCAAAAAGATGGGCTGTAAGCCGTGCTTCCTCAGCCACGGGTATATCGCTCGTGCCCGCCGTCAGAATGAGTATCTGATGCTGCTCATCCCGTACCATGGACTTGTCCCGATCAAGATAAACCGCCCGTGCCAATTCATCATATTCAGCCGCCGGCACCTTTTCCAGCACCTTTTCATAATGCTCCCGCCGTGCCCTGGTAGCCAAAAGATTGCCCTTGCTGTGAATGTACAACGAATAAAAAATATCCCGGACCTGTTCCGGTGTCTTGCCGGCAGCGTAAATAACCTCCGGCATTCCCTGCCGTATTTCACGATGATGGTCAATCGCTGCAAATTTCATTTCTTCAAAGGGCGTTTCTGCAATTTTTGCTACCGTATCTTCTTCCGACAAAGTGCCTGTCTTATATGCCTGCAAAATTTTAGCAATATCTGTTTTTTTCATGCCGTCACCTCATTCCTCTATCTATTATATGTGGTAAAGTATCCTCTAAGTCAATAGTGTTTTTCGGCATTGAAAGCAAAAGGGGTTGTTGCATGAGTGAGAAATCACTTAAGCAACAACCCCCTCTTCAATTTGTCACGGCCTACCAGCGCCATGATATTCTGATCACCAATCTGCCTGCCCGCATACATACGCACGGTACTTTGACATTATCCATTCATACGGCCTTTAACAGCGGGGAATGGTACCAGCTGCTGCGTAAGACGCAGGCAGCCAAATGCCCTTCGTGCTAAGGCATTAATTAATTATCCCAAAAACTCCACATGCGTTCGGTCTGCGCTTCTCTTTTTTCCGCCTCTACCTCCTGGGCGATATTCAAATCATTTTTCCCATAGCCAGGTGTGAGATTGATATTCTGCGACAGCCACTCATCGGAAAATAAAGGCTTATCCAAGAGGATTGCCCGCAGCTGCACTTGGGCTTTCTGTTGCGCGGACTCATCACCACCAGATTGAATGAATTCCCCCAACACTCGTCCTACAGCCTGCATTGCATTTTCCTTCAGCGCCCGCGTTGTGGGGTCAAGAGCCGACAGGCGCAAGACGGGGAAGGTCAGGCTTTCATCAGAAGTCAGCATTGTATCCCCCTTGACCAGGAAACCTGCTTCACGAAATTCAGCCACGATATTCTCCAGCACTGTCCCAGTTGGCAGCAGAGCCAAGACCAAATGATTTTCTGTCCCCCCACAAAGTGTCTTGATTCCTGCATCATGCAGCCCTTTTTCCAGCGCCTGCGCATTTTTAAGCACCTGTTCACAATAAGAACGAAACGCTCTGCTGCCTGCTTCCAAAAAAGTAGTCGCCAGCGCTGCCAGGACATTTTTCTTGACCATGGAGTGTCCTGTATCCAGTACAGCCTTATCCATATTCGCGGCTAAATCCTTATGGGTAAGGATAACGGCACTTTGCGGCCCATGTAGAGAATCCCCGGTGGGAAAGGTCACCACATCTGCATAAGGAACAGGCGATGGTGCACAACCGGCAGCCACAGCTCCGGCATTCTGCCCAATGTCCACCCAAAGGTAGGCCCCTGCCTCCTGGGCAATCTCCTTGAGTTTCTTATAGTCCAGATGAAGGGGATAATTTACTGGCGAATAGACAATAATCCGGGGTTTACGGGCCTTAGCCAGCTGCTCCACCCGTTTCAGATCAATCCGCTCGTTTTCCGGCTCAATGCTGAACGAAACAAAATCATACTGCAGATGCTCACCAATGCAGTGTTCCTGTTTGCGCCGATTAAAGGAAAGAATTGTATCGCCTGTGGTTGCCAACGCCTGAAATACCACCCGGGATGCAGCTGCAATATCGGAGATGCGCACAATGGCGTGATCTGCCCCAAAAAGTTTCGCCGCCCGCTGTTCGGCAATTTTCTCCAACTTCATATGGCTTTGCACCGCATGATGATCCAAATGACCGTTGCCAAAGATGCTGCCTTTCAGATAGGCACTAAAGGGAGAAACCGCATTGGAAGTCGGCAGCAAAGACAAGGAAAACCGCTGTTTTTGCACCTCATCCTGTAAAAGCCCATAGATTTCCGGGTCAAAAGCTGCTAAACTATCCGTCAAGTTTTGATATTGCATAGTTATCCTCCTCCTCACATTCCCGTAATCCAGTTAACAAAGTAGATAGCCAAGGGAATGGTTACGCAGGCAATACCAATAAAATCAATATATACACCAGTCTTGATCATCTTCGTGATGGGAATATAACCGGATGCATAAACAATGGCATTCGGTGGCGTAGATACCGGAAGCATGAAGCCTAAAGATGCCGACAAGGCAATCCCCACGGAAACAGGCACGGGGCTGATTCCAGCAGATACCGCCACCGTAATGGCCAAGGGGCCAATCATATTGGTTGCAGCCGTGTGACTGGTAAGTTCGGAAAGGAGCAGCGCCATCACCGAGAAAATGGCCACCATGACCACTTCCGAGGGAGCGCCCCCCATAGAGCCGACAATCAGATCCCCAATCCACTGGGAAAGTCCCGTCTTATACATCATGCCCCCCATGGCCAGACCGCCACCAAAGAGAATCAGTGTCCCCCATTCAATGCCCTGGATTGCATCTGACCATTTCAAGGTGAATTGACGCTCCTTAAAATTCACTGGCAATAAGAACAGCAGCAAAGCACCTGACATCGCCGCAATGGCCTCTGGAAATAACTTATTGTACATCTTGAGCATGGGATCCGTACTGCCAAAAGCAATGGACATGAATCCTGGCAGTATCCACAAGGTAACAGCCACGATGAAGGCCAGCAAGGTATTTTTCTGGGCACGCGTCCAGTTGCCCAACTCGGATCTTTTGGTCTTGATGAAAACATCCGCACCCTCAATACGATCTACATCTGCAGGAAACATATGGGACAACACCAAATAGGCGATGACAAAATAAACCACCATCGCAATAAAGCCCCAGGTCATCCATTGGAAAAAGGAGACATGAATGTCACACATGGTATCCAAGAACCCCAGCATGATGAGGTTAGGCGGAGTACCAATGGGTGTCAACACACCGCCGATGGAACAGGAATAAGCGGTCATCAGCATAAGTCCCGTAGCATATTTATACTCATGAAGATGGATTTCCCGCCCGTTAGCCGCAAACATTTCCTTGATGGAAGTCAAAAGCCCCAGACAAATGGGAAACATCATGGCAGCAGTAGCCGTATTGCTGACCCAGCCAGAACATAACGCTGCCGCCAATCCCACTGCAAGAAAAATGCGTTTCGGATTCGAACCCACCCATTCCCGGGATAGGAGCCAATAGGCAAATCGCTTGTCCAATCCATGGGTCATCATGGCCTTAGCCAGGATAAATCCACCCATAAACAGGAAAATCATAGAATTTGCAAAGGCAGCAAAAGCCGTCCCCACAGGCACCACACCGGTGATAACTGCCAAGGTTGGTCCAATAAGCGATGTGACCGGAATCGGTACTGGCTCCGTGATCCACCAAAGAGCTACCAATACCATGATGGCCAATAGTTTATGCGCTTCTACTGACACCCCTGCAATCGGGGTCAAAAACACAAGCAAAGCCAGGATGGGCGCCCCAAAAAGGCCAACAGTACGTCGTCTGCGGTCAAAGGCTTCCTCTGCCGCTTTCACCGCCTCAGCTTCTGATCGACTCGTGTCCACGATAAAACCTCCTTTGCACAATACACTTCATATAAAAACAGTTCTAAAAAAACTATTCGCCTTCTCCCCTATTATTCCTGCTCCATCAAACAAAAAGCTGCTGCAACCGAAACATCGGCTGCAGCAGCTTAATCATCTATTCACTTGTTGATCATTCACCCTGAGCTGGAAGAATCTGCTGATTCTGCTGACGAGCAGACTGCTGATTCATCTGGGACTTAGCCTGTTGCAATACGTTAAGTGCCTGCTGCAAACCCGCTTCGGCCTGCCGGACACCTTGAAACGTACCATTGACATGACCAATCAGCTGATCAAAAACCTGATTGGCATAAGCATCTGCATTGCTCTGCAGCTGTGTCGCATTGGCTTGCGTGCGCTCCATGATTTCCTTTTCCTGGTCCTGGGCCTGCTGCACAATGGCTCTGGCCTTTTCCCGGGACTGCTTGACAATCTCACTTTCCTCTGTGATGCTCTCCGCATACTCCCGAGCCTTCCGCTTGATTTCCTCAGCCTCTTCCTCAGCCGCTTTAATGATCTGGTCATGATTCCGCATGATTTCATCGGCCCGATTCAATTCCTTCGGTAAATCGTTGCGCAATTCTTCCACATAATGTACCAGTTCATTATCGTTGATAAGGGTCTTCTCCGTAAAGGGCAGGCGTGATGCGCCCACCACCATATTTTCAATCTTATCCAAGGTCTCGCGTACTGACATAGCTGCTACTTCCTTTCCCCATACTCATGTCTCTTTTTGTATCTCATAGCCTGTTCCACACAAGCCGGAACTAACCCTTCTACACTGCCGCCAAAGCGGAATACCTCCCGAACTCCTGACGAACTCACATAAGACAGGTCAGGACGGGTCAGCAGGAACACCGTGTCAATATCCGGATTCAAATGCTTAATCATATAGGCTTCGTTTTCTTCGTATTCCAAATCCTTGACCGAACGCACGCCCCGTACAATGATATTGGCCTCCTGCTGGGCCATAAAATCCGTTATCAAGCTGGAAAAGGACATCACTCTGACATTCTTAAGGTGCGCAGTGGCTTCTTCAATCAGCTGCACCCGCTCCTCCACCGAAAAGAATCCCTTTTTTTCGATATTACGAAATACACAGATAACAAGCTCGTCAAACATCCTGCTTGCCCGCTCGAAAACATCCACATGACCTAAGGTCACCGGATCAAAACTCCCCGAACATACCGCCCGCTTCATGCCTCTTCCTCCGTTTCTGTTCCCACATAAGAACGCCATTGAAAAAAGCTAATCTGCGTGGTATGTCCATAGCGGCGATTATGTACCAGCACCAGCCTGGCCAGCTCTGGCACATCATTCTCATCTGCACCGTGCTCCACCACCAAAATACCATTTTCTGCCATCAAGTCCCTTGACCGGTCAATACAGCGCAGCGCCTCCTGCCAAAGGCCTTTATGATAAGGAGGATCACAGAAAATCAAAGAAAATTCAGCCTTGCCAGCGCCTTGACGAATGAGTTCGCTAAAGACATCGCCATTGCGCACAATCGCCTTCTCCGCTAACCGCGTGAGCTGCAAATTCTCTTCAATCAGCTTAGCCGTGGCTTTATCCACAAAGACCGCAGACTCTGCTCCTCGTGAAAGGGCCTCAATCCCTAAGTTACCGGTCCCGGCAAAAATGTCCAAAACCTTCCGCTGCATGACCATGGAGCCCAGAATATTGAACAACGATTCCTTTACCCTGTCCGCCGTAGGCCTTGTCACATCTGCCCCTTTGGGCGTTTTCAAGCGGCAGCCCCGGGCCGAACCGGTAATTACACGCATCCATTTCACTCCTTAATACAGAAAACACTATTATTTTAGCATATTTCTCGTAAATAGTGAACTGTTATTTACACCTTACAGGAAAGATGATAGGATATGTATATTATTTCTGCATTTCTAAAGGAGTGACATTTTTGGACGGTGCATCCCTGCGTATTCTCTATGTTTTCACAGACCTGATTCTTCCCTTGATGGCAGGCTATTTTCTCCATCGCCGCCAACTGGTATCGGATAATACCATCAATAAAGTGATTCGCTTTAATGTAATCTGTGTTTATACCACCCTCTCCCTATTGAGTTTCTGGGTATTGCCCCTCTCCTGGAACCTGCTGCTGGTTCCCTTGTTCGGTGCACTTTTGGTGCTGCTGCCGGGAGCCATCGGTTACGGGCTCTTCGCCCGGCGCATCGACAACCTGTTGGATAGAGGTTCTTTCATCGCCAGCGCCATGTTGGCAAATCTCGGCACACTAGGTGGTGTCTGTGCCTTTATCCTCTATAATGAACCGGGATTTGCCTATGCCCAGCTCATCGGCACCACCCAAAATTTTCTTCTCTGTATTGCCGTGTTCCCCATGGCACAATACTATTATCTGAAACATACCGACTCCATCCGCAAATCCAGCCCTGGCCATAACTTTCGCGAGATGTTCTTCTCCATCAACCAGCTGAGCCTTTTAGGCATGGCTGTCGGCCTGATCCTGAATGCGCAGGGTATGGAACGGCCTGCTGTCCTGGGAGAGATTTTCCAAAGCCTTGTACATATCGGTGCCTGGATTGCCATGCTGCCGGTGGGTTTTCTCATCGACTTCCGTCAGGTGCGCCGTTATGCCAAAGACATCCAAACCCTGACCCTGTTGCGGTTCGTAGTTACCCCGCTTATCTTTAATATCATCACCTATTTTACCGTTAAGGATGAAATTCTCTGGGGTACCCTGCTTATCTTAACCTTTTGCCCCACAGCCATCAATGCAGTACTGGCCTGCAAAATCTATAAGCTCAATGTGGATTTAGCTGTTTCCTCCTTTGTCATTACCACTGCTGCATTCCTGCTCTTAATTTTCCCGTTGTTATTCTTCTATCTCCACTAACTAAGGATTCTGCCCTATGAAATATTGCTATATTCTGCCCGGCCTATTGCTGGGCTTTTTCCTCATAATCTGGCAGCTTATTACTCCCCCTTCGCCCACCGGTTCGCCCATTATTCCCGCTGCACAAACTACGCCCATCCTTCTTGTTCCGCTTGACGGACGTCCGCCTTGCAAACAATTCGTCATCGACGCCGGAGCTATTGCAGGTTTTCAAATCACCACACCGCCGTCAGAACTTCAGGACTACTACTCCGCTCCAGGAGATACAAAGGGTATGCGCCTATGGCTGGCAGAAAATATAAAGAATAAGGAAGCTGCCCTTATTTCCATTGATCAGCTTCTGTATGGTGGCCTGCTGGCTGCCCGAGAAAAGGAAGCGCCCCTTCCCCAGCAGGAAGAACTTATCGACTTTCTGCGCCAGCTCCATCGGGAGAATCCAACGGTTCCCTTGCTGGCCTTCAGTATTCTTCCCCGCCAGACGCCACAAGATACCATTGATGGCTATCAGGAACGCAAGGATCTATTAGCCTACTCCCGCCTCAAAGGACAGCAAGCTTCAGGACTTACCATCGATAAAACCGAACTTAACCGTTTGGAATCGGTCATCCCAGCGGAAAGTATGGAAAAATACCTCGGCCACTTCGCGGAAAACGAAATCCTCAACAAGAAGCTGATTGCTCTGGTCAAAGAAGGCGTATTGACGGAATTGGTTTTAGGGCAGGACGATGGTGAGGAATACAGTATTCCCAATATCGAAAAAAAACATCTGCAGGAATACATCAAGGCTGAAAATCTGCCTGCAGAAAAAGTAACCTTAACCCATGGAGCCGATGAAATTGCCCTAACCATGCTGGCTGCGTTCAACAATACCGTACATCATTACTGCCCCAAGATCTATATCGCTTATAACCATACCGACACCCCCAACCTGGTTATGCCCTATATGGCTATCGATATACAAAAAACGGCTCAGGAAAAAATCGCTTTGCTGGGCGGAAGGGAAACGGACAGTGCCGCAACAGCTGACTACATCCTCTACCTGTCTGCCAATGACTACGAAAAAGACATGTCCGGCAGCCGTCAGGCCAATGTCCAGAAACTAAAAGCACTGACTGCCCAGGGCAAATCCATCGCTCTGGTCGATCTGTCCAAACATTTTACCGCCCAAGAAACGTTATTGCCTCTGCTGCTGGCAGAAGATTACCCCTTAAATGCCCTCACCGCCTATGCTGGCTGGAATACCACCAGCAATGCCATTGGCACAGCTGTGGCCTCTGCCAGTCTCTACAACAGCGCCCAAAAAGAAGCAGCCAGCAAACAAGAGGCCCAGTCGATTGCCGCCCGCAATATTAAATTCCTCCAGAATCGTATGCTCGAAGACTACTTCTATCTCAAAGAAGATATCGACACCATCAACCATACCTTAAAAAAAGCCGGCTATCAAAATACCGCCGACCTGGACTTGGAACATAACTGGCGCTGGGCCAACCAGATGCTGCAAAAAAGTATGCAAAAACACCTGACGACCTACAAACACAGCAAATCCATCCGAACACCGGTTCGCTTCCATACCCCTCAGGGAGATTTTACGCTCACCATCCAGGATATAACCCTGGACCTGAGTTATCCCTGGCCCAGAACCTTCGAAATCTATCTGGAAAGTATGCCTTCCATCACGGTCCAATAAAACAATATTTCCTTTTCCAGTCATTGCGCCATGCCCCTAAAGACAGATAGGCCAAACATATAAAATAGCCCGGCAGCTGATTACACCTTCCTAGTGCTTTTGCTATACTCTTTAAGCAAAGGACAGGATAACCAGCCACCGGGCTATTTCGTATATAAACCGTAAATGTTAAAACTGACTTACCGCAATTATGCCTGGGCACCAGCCATATTGCTATCGTATTTCTTCTCTTCCTGATCCATAACGATTGTCACAGCGCCGTCTCCCGTGATATTGAGGCAAGTGCGGAACATATCCAATACACGGTCAATACCAGCTACCAAAGCCAGGCCTTCCAGTGGCAGGCCGGCAGTCTGCAAAACCATGGCCAGCATAATCAAACCAGCTCCCGGAACACCTGCAGTACCGATAGAAGCCAGTGTGCCCGTCAGAATGATCATAAGCATCTGCCCCATCGTCAAATCAACACCAAACACATTGGCAATAAAGAGAGAACATACCCCCATATAAAGAGCTGTACCGTCCATATTAATGGTAGCACCTAAGGGCAGAACAAAGGAGGACACCTCACGGGAAACCCCCAGTTTCTCCTGACAGTTCTTCATGTTGACAGGCAATGCAGCCGCACTGGAGCAGGTGGTGAATGCAATCATCATGGCTTCACTCATGCCGCGGAAGAACTGCATCGGCGTGTGCCCACCCCAAATGCGTGCCAACGTGGAATAAACCAATACAGCATGAATCACACAGCCAATGGCCACGCAGCCAATAACGGACATCAAAGGCAGAAGAACAGCCGGACCATTCTTAGCTACCACTGGCAGCAACAGGGCAAATACGCCAATCGGTGCAAACTGCATGACAATACCGATAATCTTGTAGGAAACTTCAGCAGCTGCATCAAAAAACTTCATCAGCAGCTGTGCCCGTTCTCCTCCTACATGAACGATACCAATGCCCACAAATAGGGAGAATACGATAACCGGCAAAATCTGCGCTTTTGCCATGGCATCGATAGGATTAGCGGGAATCATCGCCACCAGCACCTGCATAATCCCAGGTGCTTCCTTAACTTTTACCGCAGCATCACTGGTCATGGACAACCCCATCCCCGGGCTGAAAATACCAGCAATACCAAAACCAATCAGAATTGCCACAGCCGTAGTCCCCAAATACATGGCCACGGTCTTGGCACCAATACGACCCAGCTTCTTGGTGTCACCCAGGCTGGTCATACCAACAACCAAGGAGAAGAATACTACAGGCACAATCATCATCTTGATTAAATTGATGAACATGGTGCCGATTGGAGCAATCCACCAGTTGATAAACGGCAGTGAGGATTCACCTGCAAGCAGACCAACTATCACGGAAAGAACCAGAGCGATAAAAATTTTGATGGAAAGATTCATACTATCACTCCCTTTACAAAAATTCTATAAATGCGCTTCCATCTATTTTCATTATAAGAATTTTTGTTCAGCTAGTCTACCATCTGCACTTATGTGTACATGTATACTTGTTTACAATAAAGGCTATAAAATTGCAGTTTGTTGATGTCATTACGAGTTTTCTTTTTGAGTTACAGCTCAGTGGGAGCGGAGGTGGTAATACTTTTCGCTCTAAGTTACCTTTGCCTAATGTGTATTTTTCGCAGTGATAAGCAGCAAGTACATCGATGTTCTTGTTACAAAAGCAGCGAGTTCACGGCAATTGTATAGATTGTAGCTTAGGGCGAGCGGGGGAGTGATTTTTCTGTTGGGAGCGACTGCCTGAACGTAGTGAAGGCCGGCGCCGGCAGGAAGATGCCCGGCAGATACGCTGAAAGTAGCGCCGCTGGCTTGCCCGGCGCAAGGTAGCTAGACAGCTGTTTTTTACGAGGGGGACGTTTAGCGGAAAACAGAAAAATTACTTCCCCGTTCGCCCCTGACTGCGTATGAACGAAATACCATTAGCATGAACACCTCGACAAACTGCAATTTGCCAAAAGTGTGTTGATAATCATGCAAAAGCCCCCATAAGTCAGACTAGGCAATCCTACTTATGGGGGCCTCTACATTTTATGTCAGCGCACTTTATATCCATGTAAAGGAATGATTCACATTCCCCCCAATTTTATAACGCTGCCAATAATTCTTTTACTTTCTCCAGATATTCCTCTCGGCTCACCGTGAAAACTTCACCGGTTTTACGTACCTTGATCTCAATCTGATTCTCTTCCACTGCCTTAGGACCAATTACCACGCGCAGCGGGTAGCCGATAAGGTCACAATCCTTGAACTTGACCCCGGCCCGTTCCTTGCGGTCATCCAGCAACGTATCCAAGCCCGCAGCTTTGCATTCCTTGTAAATTTCTTCCGAATAAGCCAGCTGGTCATCCTTTTTGGCATTAACGGCCACAACCACCACTTCAAAGGGGGCAATAGCCCGTGGCCAGATGATGCCATTTTCATCGTTGTTCTGTTCAATAGCAGCAGCCATGGTACGGCCAACGCCAATCCCATAGCAGCCCATATAGAGCGGCTGCTGCTTGCCCGATTCATCCAGGAACATGGCTCCCATGGCCTGGCTATACTTCGTCCCCAGAGTGAACACCTGACCGGCTTCAATGCCTCTGGTCATCTTCAGTTCTGCACCACAGTGCGGACAGGCATCCCCCTCTTTGACCATGCGCAAATCGGTAACGATAATTCCCTCTGCAGCAAAATCCCGCTTGGGGTTTACGTTCTTATAATGACAATCCACTTCATTTGCCCCAGCCACAGCATTGTGCATATTCATGACCGTGGGGTCCACCAGGATGATGACATCCTCACTGGGCTTGATGCCCACAGCACTCATAAAGCCAGGACAGCCGCCAGCATTCCGGATGGCTTCTTCATCAGCCATGGTGAGCTCCAATGCGCCGTCCACTTGGTTGATGATCTTGACTTCATTCACATCATGATCGCCACGAACAAAAGCCAGTACCAATTTGCCATTATCCGATTGGTAAGCAACCGCCTTTATGGTCTTTTCTACCGGAACGTCCAGGAATTCCACCAAGCTCTCAATGGTACTCTTCCCCGGCGTAGCCACACGCTCTAACGGTAGTTCTTCCTCCTCTGGAGATTCCAAAGGCTTTAATTCAGCCTTTTCGTCACTGGCAGCATAATCACACTGCTTACAATAGGCGATATTGGATTCTCCGGCATCTGCCAGTACAGTGAATTCATGGGAATGACCGCCACCGATTGCACCATTATCCGCTTCAACAGGGCGGAATTCCAACCCCATACGGGTGTAAACATTGGTATAGGCATCGTACATCTTCTGATAGGACTCATTCATGCCCTCAACATCCTTATCAAAAGAATAGAGATCCTGCATGATGAATTCACGGCTGCGCATAAGGCCAAAACGAGGCCGGCGCTCATCCCGGAACTTGTCCTGAATCTGATAGAGCAGCAACGGCAACTGCTTATAGGAGCTGACCTCATCCCGTACCAAATCGGTAATCATCTCTTCATGAGTCGGTCCAAGGCTGAAATTACGGCCATGACGATCTTTAATGCGCATCATCTCGTCACCGTAAGCTGCCCAACGCCCACTTTCTTCCCATAACTCAGCAGGCTGTAATATGGGCATGCCAATTTCCTGACCACCAACTGCATCCATCTCTTCGCGGATAATTTCCTCAATCTTGCGAATTACCCGCCAGCCCAAGGGCAGATAAGTGTACATACCGCCGGCCACCTTGCGGATCATTCCAGCACGATACATGAGCTGATGGCTGACAATCTCGGCTTCCGCTGGAGTATTGCGCAGCGTAGGGGCATATAAATTACTTGCTCGCATTGTTCTTTCTTTCCTCCAAAATAGCATCTATTTCTGTAAATAACTCTTCTACCAATCTGTCTTCCGGCACTTTGCGGATAATCTCACCCTTGCGGAAAATCAGGCCTTCACCATTTCCGCCGGCGATACCTACGTCCGCTCCGCGGGCTTCTCCAGGTCCATTGACCACACAGCCCATCACCGCTACATCGATGGGTTCTTTAATGCCCTCCAGCTTCTTTTCCACCTGAGCGGCAATCGCGGGCAAATCGATGCTGGTACGGCCACAAGTAGGACAGGCCACTAATGTGGGGCCGTATTCCTTCAATCCCAATGATTTGAGAATTTCGTTGGCTACTTTCACCTCCACCACCGGATCCCCGGTCAGGGAAATGCGAAAAGTATCGCCAATTCCCTCCGAAAGCAGCGCACCGATACCCACAGCCGATTTGATGATGCCTGTATTCACCGTTCCCGCTTCCGTAATCCCTAAATGAAGCGGATAATCCACCGTCTTACTCATAAGGCGGTAAGCCGCCAGTGTCAATGGCACATCATGGGCTTTAAGGGAAATCTTAAGGTCATGGAAGTCCAAATCCTCCAAAATCTTTACGTGCTGCATAGCCGATTCCACCAAAGCTTCTGGCGTAACCGCACCGTATTTAGCCAGTATCTTCTTGTCCAGAGAGCCAGCATTAACACCAATGCGGATGGGAATATGCGCTTCTTTGGCTGCCTTGACTACAGCCCGCACCTTTTCCTCGCCGCCAATATTGCCGGGATTCAGCCGCAGGGCAGAAATCCCCTGCTGGATGGCCTCCAAAGCCAATTTGTAGTCAAAATGGATATCCGCCACCAGGGGAATGTTGATTTCTTTGATGATATTCCCTAAGTTCCGGGCAGCTTCCATATCCGGAACAGCCACTCTGACAATATCACAACCTGCATTCTGCAATGCTTTAATCTGCGCTACAGTGGCCTGGGTATCCGTGGTCTTTGTATTGCACATAGACTGCACAGAAATCGGCGCCCCACCGCCAATGGCTACATTGCCAATATGAATCTGCCGTGTCTGCCTGCGTTCAAACATTTATTCAGCCTCCTGTAAATACGCGTACTATGTCGTTTTTCGTGGCTAAAACCATCAGTAAGAGAAGGAGCACAATGCCCACCTTCTGCGTATATTCCAAGGCTTTAGGACTCATGGGCTTGCCGCGTACAGCTTCCACACAAAGGGTCACAAAATGCCCACCATCTAAAGCCGGAATGGGAAACAAATTGACGATTCCCAGATTAAGGCTCAAAAATGCCGCAAAATTCAGCAACGGCACAAAGCCCATCTGTGCCACTTCGCCTGCCATCTGAGCTACACCAATGGGACCAGCCAACTCCGAACCAGAAAGCTTCAACACAATCTGCGCCAATGCCTCCAGCATCATGGTCACAATCATGGCCGTTTTCTGCAGCGCCAGGCCGGTGGCCTCAAAAAGTCCCGGATGGTGCGTATCCACAGAACTCATGACCCCCACCATGGCCTTTTTAGCCTGGGCATCATACACAGGGGTCATGGTGGTCTCAATGGTCTCATCTCCGCGCTGGGCCACTACATTTATGGGCGTTCCTTCATTGTCCTTGATGTTATCGACAAATTCCGTCCAGTTGGAAATCTCCCTGCCATCCAGACTCACGATTCGGTCGCCATCCTGCAACCCCGCCTGAGCAGCAGCCTTATCCGCCAATACTGTACCCAAAACCGGCGCCGGATTTGGCGTGCTGACGCCGACAAAAAAGAAGATACCGAAGAATATCACGACAGGCAGGATAAAATTCATCGCAGAACCCGCAAGAATAACAATCATACGGGAAAGAACCGGTTTCTCACAGTAGCCGCGCTCACCAGCTTCATTGTTGCCGGGATCCATACCCGCGATGTCGTTAAAACCGCCTAAAGGAATGGCGCGCAAACTGTACACCGTTTCCCCCCGGGTAAAACTCACCAGCTTCGGCCCAAAACCGATGGCAAACTCATCCACCCGCATTCCGGTAAGCTTTGCGGTAATAAAATGTCCCAATTCATGTACCAATACCAGCAGACCAAAAACAAAGATAGCCGCTGCAATGGTTAATACCATAGTTCCACCGTCCTTTATTTCTTACGCAGGATTTCTGTTGCATAATCCCGCGCCCAACGGTCTTCCTCAAAGAGTTCCTCCAGGGTAGGTTCCATAATGCATGCCCGTTTCAGCATGGTTTCCTCGATGATATCGTAAATATCCAGGAACTTGATTTCATCTTTAAGAAAGGCTCCAACCGCAATCTCATTGGCAGCATTAAAGATACAGGGCATACTGCCGCCCATTTTACCAGCTTCATAGGCAAATCTGAGCCCCTTGAAGGTATCCGTATCCGGCTGGGCAAAGGTCAAATCCTTCATCTGCCAAAAATCCAGCCTGTCGAAACGGGATTGAACCCGCTCGGGGTAAGTCAGCGCATACTGAATGGGCAATTTCATATCCGTAGAACCCAATTGCGCAATCACCGCTCCATCCCGAAACTGCACCATGGAATGAACGATGCTCTGGGGATGAACCACCACCTGAATCTGCTCATAGCTTACATCATAGAGCCATTTGGCTTCGATAACCTCCAGCCCTTTATTGACCAGACTTGCCGAATCTACCGTGATTTTTTGGCCCATATCCCAGGTTGGGTGAGCCAATACCTGGGCCTTGGTGGCCGTCAGCAGTTCCTCTCGCTTCTTTCCGCGGAAAGGACCACCAGAACAGGTCAGCAGAAGCTTTTCTATGGAATCCAGCTTTTCTCCCTGCAGACATTGGAAAAATGCACAATGTTCACTATCCACAGGCAGAATCTTGACGCCTTGCTCCTTGGCGCGGCGGGTAACGATTTCCCCAGCCACTACCAATGTTTCCTTGTTGGCCAGTGCAATATTCTTTCTGGCATCCAGCGCCTTCATGGTGGGTTCCAAACCAGCAAATCCCATCATGGAGGTAACCACCGTATCCACACCGTCAAAGGCCGCAGCGTCAATAAATGCCTGCCGGCCTCCGGCAAGTTTTGTCCTGCCGCTATAACGACTCTTCAAGCGCTGATAGGCATCTTCATCGGCCAAAACTGCCAATTCCGGCTCAAACTCCCTGACCTGCTGTTCAAAGAGTTCATCACTGGAATTGGCGGCCAGCACGCTGATATGGAAAAGTTCCGGATTACGACGCACCACTTCCAGGGTCTGGGTGCCAATAGAACCCGTAGAACCCAAAACTGCTATATTTTTCATGATTCAATCTCCTCATTTGTCCAAGAGATTTACGAACTGGACAAAATAATAAACCAATGGTGCGGTAAAGAGTACGCTGTCAAACCTATCCCATACACCACCGTGACCGGGGATGATATTACCAGAATCCTTGATGCCCACATACCGCTTGGCCACCGATTCCACCAAGTCTCCCAGTGTGGCAAAAACCGCCACCAGAAGACCAAGGATTGCCATTTCCGGCAACGGCAGCTGCAAAAGATACCCCAATGCGGCTATGACCGCTGTGGTTCCCACCAAAGACCCCAGAAACCCCTCAATGGTCTTATTGGGACTAATCGAAGGACAGAGTTTATGACGGCCAATAGCAGTACCGGTAAAATAAGCAAAGGTATCGCTGGCCCAGGTACCAATAAACATAATCCACACGAAGGCATTGCCAAAGGTGAAATCGCCGATTTCCGTGGTAAACGTTGTATCTGGCAGCAAATTGCGCAGCAGCAGCAAGCAGGCAAAAGGAAAACCGATATAGATCAGGCCTGCCCCGGAGGCCAGCGCATCCATAATAGTGGTACTGCCGCGAAGCAATACGCTTTCCAGCAGCATCACCATGATGATTAATGGACAAGCCACAGCCAAAAATTCCGGTACCTGCCAGGCAGCATACCACATAAGCCCCAGGGCAATAAAGCCCGTGAACAGGGATATGCCCAGCCCTCGCTCAGCAAACGCCCGCGCATACTCAAACCAGGCCAGAAACATCAACAATAGGGTAGCTCCAGCAAAAATCTCCCCGCCAGACTGTATGACAAACGCAGCGGCAGCAATGCCAACTACCCCAGTTATTATTCTCAGTAACAAAAAGCAACGCTCCTATTATTTATTGTCCAGTCCGCCAAAGCGGCGGTCACGGTGAGAAAATGCCTTCATGGCATCCACAAAACACTCCGGGGAAAATTCCGGCCAGGGTACATCCGTGAAATAAAATTCTGCATAAGCCGCCTGCCACAACAGGAAGTTGGACAGACGCATGTCCCCACTGGTGCGAATCATAAGGTCCACCGGCAGATTCCCCGCCGTATCCAAATTATCCTCCAGCAGGGCTTCATCGATATCTTCAGGGCTCAGCTTACCGTTCTGCACCTCAACAGCGATGTTCTGCATTGCCCGAATCAATTCATCCTGTCCACCATAATTGGCAGCAATATTGAACTTCACGCCAGTGTTATCCTTCATGAGTTCCTCAGCTTCCCGCATCTGTTTCTGCAACGCTGCCGGCAGCCCTTCCAAACGGCCAATGAAATGAATCTGCACATTGTCCTCATGCATTTCCTGTAATTCTTTTTTCAAGTACTCGGAAAAGAGATTCATCAGGAAGTTGACTTCCGCTTCCGGCCGCTTCCAATTTTCCGTGGAAAAAGCATAAACCGTCAAAGCATCCAACTGCAGGCCTATAGCCGTTTTAAGGATATTTTTCAAGGTCTTAACGCCAGCACTATGACCAGCCGTGCGCAGCATTCCCTGTCCCTTGGCCCAACGGCCATTACCGTCCATAATTACGGCTACATGACGCGGAAGTCTGTCCCAATCCACATCAGCGAACAGCGGTGAGTCGTGTTCAGGAATGGCAAAATCATCCCGGCCAGCCAAGGTGGTAACGGCTTTCCCCAATATTTTCTTTAGCATATATAATCCCTCACTAGGAAATACTTTTTCAAAACAAACAAGCCCCCCAGCCGCCAATCGCACCAGAGGGCCTGTGTAGCGTTAGGGTGCCTCGATAGCAGATACCGGGCAGCCAGCAGCGCAAGCGCCGCATTCTACGCACTTATCCGGATCGATTTCATAGTGTTCAGCTCCTTCGCTGATTGCCTCTACAGGGCAAGTAGCAGCGCAGGAACCACAAGAAATGCAATCCCCACCAATTTTGTAGGCCATTTTTACACCTCCTCCATAGGAACCTGTTTAGCCGCCAGCGTCAGCATTAACTTACCATCTGCTGCCACACGCTGCCGGACAACATACAGTCTATTCTCATCCACGGGGAAAAAATTCCTGGTGGGACGAGTCATTTCAATTGTGTAGGAAATGTTTGCTTCCTGCAGGCTGGCTGCCGCCTGTTTCCAGGGCAGTGCCTCTATATCCAGCATCATCAAACTTCCATGACTTCCTTTTCTTTACCATCACGGGCAGTATCCACCGTCTTAACGTATTTGTCTGCCAGCTTCTGCATGGATTCCTGGGCTTTCTTGGATTCATCCTCGGTAATTTCCTTGGCCTTTTCCAATTTTTTGATGGCATCGTTACCATCACGGCGAATGTTACGAATAGCTACCTTGGCCTCTTCAGCCTTCTTGTTAACGGTCTTTACCAAATCCTGACGACGTTCCTGTGTCAAAGCCGGAATAGCCAGACGAATAGCCGTACCATCGGAGTTTGGGGATAACCCTAAATCCGATTTCATGATGGCCACTTCCACTTCATGCAGCATGGTTTTTTCATAGGGCTGAATCATAATCATGCGCGGTTCCGGAACAGCCACCTTGGCAATCTGGTTCACCGGTGTCGGCGTACCATAATAGTCAACCATAACCTTGTCTAATAAGGAAGGCGTAGCACGTCCAGCCCGCAGGGAACCGAATTCACGCTTCAACGCATCGATGGATTTCTGCATACGCTCTTCATGGGAGCTAAGGATTTCTTTTACCATTATTTTCTACCTCCTACCGTGGTGCCAATCTCTTCGCCCAGAGCTGCCCGCACGATGTTCTCATGATCATCAATATTAAATACGACAAGGGGAATCTTGTTGTCCATGCACAGGCTGGTAGCCGTAGTATCCATAACCTGCAGGCCCTTGCTGATAATCTCTAAATAGGTCAGTTCATCAAATTTCTTGGCATTAGGGTTCTTGTTCGGATCGGAATCATAGATGCCATCCGTTCCCTTTTTGGCCATGAGGATTACATCCGCTTCGATTTCAGCGGCCCGCAAAGCTGCTGTCGTATCCGTGGAGAAATACGGATTACCCGTACCGGCACCAAAGATGACCACTCTGCCCTTTTCCATATGACGGATAGCCTTCCGGCGAATGTAAAGTTCAGCGACCTGGCGCATCTCAATTGCGGTCTGCACCCGGGTATCCACGTCCATCTTTTCCAAAGCGTCCTGCAAAGCCAAAGCATTCATCACCGTAGCCATCATGCCCATGTAATCCGCCTGGGCACGATCCATGCCCTTGGCTGAACCAGCCAGACCACGCCAGATATTACCGCCGCCCACGACGACAGCCACATCCACGCCACGCTCACGAATGGCCTTAATCTGTTTAGCGATATCCTCCACAATCGGCGGATTGATGCCAAAGCCCTGTTCACCAGCCAAAGACTCACCGGACAACTTCAAGACAACACGTTTATATTTCGCTGTTTCCAAAACTAATACCCTCCATACTCGGCTATGTACCTGATTCTTACTCACACTTAGTACATTATACATGAAAAACGCCGAGAACACAAAAGTTTTGTGCTCTCGGCAAGGCTATTTTCCCGAAAAACATTGAGTAAGTATAAAGACCTGTCTATATGCAAAACAGACAGGTCTTTATACAATCAATGCAATTATTTGAGCTGAGCAGCAACTTCAGCGGCGAAGTCATCCTGCTTCTTCTCAATGCCTTCACCCAGCTGGAAACGAGTGAATTCCGTAACCTTAACGTCACCCAGAACGTCTTTGATGGTCTTTTCGGAATCCTTAACGAAAATCTGTTCGTTGAGGCATACTTCCTTATAGAACTTATTGATGCGGCCTTCCACCATGCGTTCGATGATGTTTGCCGGTTTACCTTCTTCTTCAGCCTGCTTGCGGAGAACTTCCTTCTCATGTTCCAGAGCAGAAGCATCTACGCCAGAGCGGTCAACAGACATCGGAGCTGCTGCTGCAATCTGCATAGCAATATCCTTGCCCAGCTGTTCATCCCCACCAGTCAGATTGACCAGAACGCCGATCTTACCGCCCATGTGGATGTAGCTGGCAAGTCTTCCTTCCGTTTCATAGCAGGCAAAACGACGCAGGGAAATCTTTTCGCCAATAGTAGCCGTAGCTTCCGTAATCAGCGTGGAAACCTTCTTGCCGTCGATTTCGCTATCATTGAGCGCATCCATGTCAGCCGGCTTCGTAGCAACGATATGCTCAGCAACCTTAGCCAGCAATTCTTTGAACTGTTCATTGCCAGCAGCAAAGTCCGTTTCACAGTTGATTTCTACAACACAGCCTGTCTTGCCATCAGCAGCAACAAAAGCGCCTACAGCACCTTCAGCAGCTACACGGCCAGCTTTCTTCTCAGCCTTGGCAATGCCTTTTTCACGAAGCCAGTCAACAGCCTTGGCAGCGTCACCATCGGTGGCCGTCAAAGCCTTTTTGCAGTCCATCATACCTGCGCCCGTCTTTTCGCGCAGTTCCTTAACCATTGCAGCCGTAATTGCCATTTATAGTTCCTCCCTAAATTCGCAAATAATACAAAAGGGTAAGGGATAATAGTCCCTTACCCCATAAGTTTTACCTTCAGCGAGTAATTAATTACTCAGCGGCAGCTTCTTCAGCGTCGCCGCCTTCACCCTGACGGCCTTCCATGATGGCATCAGCCATACGGCCAGTCAGCAGCTTCACCGCACGAATAGCGTCATCATTACCCGGAATTACATAGTCGATTTCATCCGGATCGCAGTTCGTGTCAACGATAGCAACGATAGGAATATTGAGCTTACGAGCTTCTGCTACAGCGATACGCTCTTTGCGCGGATCTACTACGAACAGAGCACCCGGGAGCTTGTTCATTTCTTTGATACCACCGAGATACTTCTCGAGTTTCTCCATCTCATGACGGAGGCTCTGTACTTCTTTCTTCGTCAGAACTTCGAAAGTACCATCAGCTTCCATAGCTTCCAGTTCCTTCAGACGGCTAACGCGCTTCTGAATCGTCTGGAAGTTCGTCATCATACCGCCCAGCCAGCGTTCATTTACGAAGAACATGTTTGCACGGAGAGCTTCTTCTTTGATTGCTTCCTGAGCCTGCTTCTTCGTACCAACGAAGAGAATGCTCTTACCTTCAGCGGCAACATCGCGCAGGAATGCGTATGCTTCATCAACCTTCTTAACGGTCTTCTGCAGGTCGATGATGTAGATACCGTTACGCTCCGTAAAGATGTATTTAGCCATCTTCGGGTTCCAACGGCGGGTCTGGTGTCCGAAATGAACACCTGCTTCAAGTAACTGTTTCATGGAAATAACTGCCATGTTGGTGCACCTCCTGTTTTTTCTTCTGGGCTCCTCATCTTCTGCACCACCTCCATACCAAGAGGCACAGGGCAGATATCGGCAACCCATGCTTTTTTCTTACACCGCGAAAAATTATATCATAACTAAAATGCGGGCGCAAGAGAAAAAAATAATTTTTTCTGCGCCCTGCCTATATACATCAGCCTGCCATTTCTTACTGCTCGGCAATCGCCAGCAAATCACCAAAATTATCCAGCTTATAATCTGCCAAAGGATTGCCCGCTGCCGTTCCAATGCCTGCCGCCTTCATTCCTCCGGCATGGGCTGCCTGCAAGCCGGCTTCTGCGTCTTCAACCACCAAACAAGCCTGCGGATTTTCGCCCAGCATATCCGCAGCCTTCAGGAATACTTCCGGGTCAGGTTTGGACTTCGTAATATTCGTGCCATCCGATATGGCATCAAAGAAATCGGCCAAGCCTAACCGCTGCAGAATAAACTTGGCATTACGACTCGATGAACCAATAGCCAGTTTCAAGCCCTTATCACGCAGCCGCAATAATGTTTCCTTTACCTCGTTATCCAGAGAAGTCGGCGTTATATTTTGCAGAAACTTCCTATATATAATATTTTTTTCTTCAATCCAAGCCGCTTTTTCACTGTCTGACAGGGATACACCGCCGTTTTTTAGTATAATCTCCAGACTTTCTGCCCGGCTTACCCCCCGCAGGCGTTCATTAAGTTTCTCATCAAAGGGTATATTTAACCCCTCCGCAACAGCCCGCCAGGCCAAAAAATGATAGGTATCCGTATGACAGATTACACCATCTAAGTCAAAGATAATTCCACGCATTTACTAAACACCTCAACTTTTCAATATTTCGTATCCATGCGTCCGCAGAATGGGTCAACAGGACTTTTTCCTTTGAACGCACTGCGTCCCATGATTTTTTCCACCACAGCGTCCATAACGTATTCATTATTGGAATAGGCATTGATAAACGTCTTGACCATCGGCACGTCCAACAAGTGATAAGGGTTGGCCAAGCTGATAAACAAAGTTGGCACCTCATAGACAAACCAGGGCAGGTTGTTGCCCAAACCAAAGAAGGTTTCCCACTGAATACGGGCTGTGGTCTGGTTGCTGGCATTTTCCACATTGCCGATATAGAGAACCAAATCGTATTTACGTTTTATATCAGCAACATTATCCAAATGCATACCAAAATGTTCCGGTTCATAATGATAGACATCAAAGCCTTCGCGGGTTAATTTTTCCGTCATATACGCCTGCACACGCTTATTGGAGTCAAACGGGCCTAATATCTGCAGCAGAACCCTCTTTTGTTTTTTTACATCCAACGGCAATAGTTTTTGCGTATCCTTTACCAGTGTAACCGATGCATCAGCACATTCTCTGGCCCAAGCCACATGTTCATCACTGCGAAGAACCTGCAAATCGTCCTGCGAGCGTACCAATGAACCATCGTTCCGCGCCGTATGCAATTTTAACGACGCCTTCAGAGCCAAAATCCTGGTCACGGCTTCTTCCAGCCGTTTGTGGCTAAGCAGACCCTTTTCATAGCCGGCATGCATAAATTCGATATCTTCAGCCAAATCCTTGTTGAATAAAAACATATCACAGCCATTTTCAATGCAAAGCGGTACCGCTTCTGCCCGGCTCATGCTTGCACAAAAGCCCACCATAGGCGTAGCATCGCTGACAATCAGACCATTAAATCCTAATTTTTCACGCAAAACCTTCTGCATAAGCGCTTTAGACTGACTGGCAGGAACTATCCGCTCCTTGTTTTCCGGACTGTATTTTTCCTCATAAGCGGGCATGGCAATATGACCAACCATCACGGTAAGGCTCCCAGCCTCAATCAGCTTCTGATAAATCCTGCCGTAAGATGCGTCCCATTCCTCACAGGACAAGGTGTTGATGGAAGTGAGCAAATGCTGGTCACGCTCGTCTATGCCATCGCCCGGAAAATGTTTGATGGAAACGGCCACATTTTCTTCCTTGGCAGCCCGTATATATTCCTTGGCAAACGCGATAATCTTATCCGGGTCATCGCCCAAGGTACGCACGTTGGTAATCGGATTATGATAATTTTTGTCAATATCCACAACCGGAGCAAATGCCCAGTTACAACCAACTGCGCGGCCCTCTGCACAGGAAACTTTGCCTAAACGATAAGCATGTTTACAATCATCTGCAGCAGCAATTTCCATCTGCTTGCCAAAGGCTGTGCCGTCCACGGCAATGCCATCGCCGCCAGCTTCCAAATTTGCTGCAATCAGCAGCGGGATTTTACTTTGCTGCTGCAGGAAGTTATGCACCGCCTGCATTTCACTGCCCTTGCCGTTGCGAAATAAGATGCCGCCTACATGCCTGTCCACAATTTCCTGTTGCAGATAAGCCTGTTCCGGACTCATACCCAATGGGCAGAAAAGCTGACCTATCTTTTCTTCCAAGGTCATATTATCCCTGGTTTCTTCCACCCATTTTATATCCTCTGCCGTCAAATAAAACGGTGCAGTGGCCAAATCAATCTTACACATAATAAACCTCCCAATAAAAACCATCAGCAAAACTTAGAATATAAAATCAAGAATGGAGCGGAATGTCGTGGACTTGACCGAATGGTCCGTAATGGCCCGATTAAAGAGATTGTAACTATTCACCAGTAGTTTAAGAATCTCTTACAAATGTACGATAAACTAAATAAAATGGAAAGGAGGCGGCAATCATGATGACACCTGAGGAACAGGCGTATGTTCGCAAGCTAGAAGAAACAATTGTTAAATTAGA
>NZ_JAILPX010000135.1 GCF_024699275.1 Selenomonas sp. | reverse complement strand
TTGCCGGTGAGGGCTCCCAAAAACTTGCTGTCGCTGGAGGATTCCTGCAGGGAACCACCTGCGACCTGATCCAATTCTTCCATGGACAATTTCTGATTTGCGTTCGTCATATTCAACATTCCTTTCTATGGTTGCTCTTCGAGGAGCAGTTGTTTTTGTCTTTCTGAACATATATACGCTTGGGAATGGAATCCATTACAGGGGGAGGGGATTTTTCTGCATTTCGATTCAGGCAGTGGGGATGGAACCTAAGAAATTAGGACTATTATCCTGTTTTGTGCTGCTAAGTGGAATCTAAGATATTTTATGAGGATTGTGCTGAGGCGCGTCATGGAGGACGGGAAGAAAATCATGTCGCGGAAAAGATGAAGATTAGCAGAAAATGGTACATTAGAAAAGGACAACAAAAGGCCCACGACTCGATTGGTGTTCGTGGGCCTTTTTGCGGTGGGTATTCTTTCTTCGTGTTTATTTGTTCAGCTGCCGATTGAAGAAGTCGGTTACGGATTGGGCTGCACCTTTGAGGTCGTGGCTAAAGCCATGGTCTTCATCCGGTACGAGTTTCAGCTGTCCCTGGAAGTAGATGCGCTGGTAGCGCAGGCTGTAAGTATAGGGAACGATGGTATCGGCGGTGCCATGAATCATGAAGGCCGGTCCCTGGTATTGGGAAGCCGTTTCATAGATGGGCAGGGTCTGAGCCGTGCGCACATAGTTTGCGCCTAAATGCAAGCCCTTCATGATGGGGATGGTTTCCGGCAGGTTATGGATATCGTAGAATTTTCCTTGACATTCACCCCGCAGGGCATCTTCCCGCAGTACGGCAGCAGGCGCCATCAGAGCCAGGGCTTTCACCTTTTGGGTGCCCAGAATGCCGGCAGTCATGCTGGCCACAACGCCACCCTGGGAGTGTCCCACCAGGGAAACGGAGGTTACACCGGGAAGCTGGCTGGCATAGGCATATACCTTCTTGGCGTCTTCGATTTCATTGGGAACGGTCATATCCTGAAAGCGGCCTTCGCTTTGCCCATGGCCGTTGAAATCAAAGCGCAGGGAGGCAATGCCAGCTTTTTCCAGATCATCAGCGATGGTTTTCATCAGCGGCGTGTCCTTACTGGAGGTGAAACCGTGCATGACGATAACCAAAGGATAGGATTTTGCCTGATCCGGCGTCTGCAGGACAGCGGCTAATTTGCCATGATCCCCATCGATGGTCAGTTCCTGGCTTTGGGCAGAAGTGTTGCCCGTACCGGCGGCGACAAGACCCAGGGCTAATAGCGAGGTGCATGCTAATTTTTTCCAATGAGAAAGATTCATGAAATATTCCTCCTTACGGGTAAAAGGTTTTTATCAACATCTTAATTATAGGATAGAGAATAATACATGTCAATACATACATGTATGGTGTACCCCTGTCTTTATGGAGAATGGAAAAAGAAATGCCCCTGGAATCTGCTGGGGATAGATGCAGATTCCAGGGGCATCCTTATGAAGGTGGGTAAATATAGAAGGTTTAGGCAATCGTATCCTTTTTCTTTGTGCCGTAATACAGGCAAAGAAATTGCAATAATGCTAGAATCAGCAGGAGAAGAAAGGCATAACGACTGCCCAGGCTGGTGGCTGCCGCCAGGTCTTGGGGAAATCGGGCCTGGGGCATGGAAACCACAGTGGCCACTATGGAGGTGCCAATGGCTCCAGCCAGCTGCTGCAAGGTATTGAAAACGGCGTTGCCGTCCGCTTTCAAGGCGGGGGGAAGTGCGGATAAACCAGCTACCATGGAATTGCCGGAGGTAAAGCCCTGGCCCAGCGTAAAGAGGGCATAGATGCCAGTCATAAGGGGAACGGCGGCATCTGTCAAGGTGGCGTTATAGGCCAGCAGGGAAAGGCTGACAAAGAGGCACCCGGTCAAAAGGGGCTTTCTGGCACCAAAGCGATCCAGGAGTTTGCCGCTGATGGGCGCAAGCAATGCACCTAACAAGCAGCCCGGCAACAGGATACAGCCGGCGGTGAAAGGATCCTCCTTGAGGACGATTTGGGCAAAATTGGGGATTAAAAAGCCCAGTCCCAGGCAGATGAACTGCAGGAAAAGCAGTCCTGCCACACAAAAGGAAAAGGAACTTCGCCGGAAGACCTGCAGGTGAATCAAGGGATGAAAGGCAGTGAGGGAAAAGCGGCAAAAAGCGGTTAAAAAAAGTGCGCTGCCGGCAAAGAGGGCCAGCACAAGATTATCTGTCCACCCCCTCTGGCCGGCGAAACTGGCGGCCAGGATAAAGCAGGTAAAGGCAATCGTCAGGAAAAGATAGGTCTGCCCGGGGAAGGATGCTGCCTGTAAAGGGGAAGACTGCCGTATGGAAAAGGCTCCACAGAGCAGGGAAAGCAGCAATATGGGCAGGAGGGCAGCAAAGATCATGCGCCAGCCAAAGCTGGCCACAATCCAGCCCCCCACAGAGGGGCCAATGGCTGGTGCCATGGCAATGGTCAGAGTAGCTGTGCCCATCATCAGACCAATCTTAGCCAAAGGGGCCTGTTCCATGACGATGTTGAACATGAGGGGCAGGGCCAATCCTGTTCCTGCTCCCTGCAGCAGCCTGCCCAGCAGCAGTACCCCAAAGGAAGGTGCCCAAAAGCCCAGCAGCGTGCCGAAAGAGAAGAGGATATTGCCAGTCAGAAAGATGGCCTTGCTGGAAAAGCGCTTCTTGATAAAGGGGGAAGCAGGAATGACGATGGCCAGCAGCAGGAGATAGCCTGTGGTAATCCATTGTACCGTAGACATGGTTACCTGAAATTCGTGCATTAAAGTGGGGAAGGTGACATTCATGGCTGTCTCGATTACTACACCGGTAAAGGCCAAAAGGCCTGTAGCCAGCACCGACAGGAAAAGCGGCCTGTCCAAGCGGCGGGGAAAATCTATAGAGGTAAGGGTTTGATTCATTTTGCGTTTACCACCCCACAGCCGCCCGGGCTGTTTTTTATTTTCTTCATGGGGTCCTCTCCTTTGCATAGTTTGATCGTTTGCGGCACCTGGGGTGGGTGACCGCGCGACGAATATCTTGATGATAACACGGCAGTTTCCTTTATGCCGGTATACTTTTTCACCGTGACGGTGAAATTCTTTACCAGAAAACCGGGGCCGTTTCTGTCAGTTGCTGGGAAGAGGACATTTCCGCTGGGGTATGCTATGATAGGGAAGAAAGAGAGGGGTGGCTATGACCCAAAGACAATATGAACTGCTGCGCCTGTTAAAAGCGGCAGCAGCGCCCCTGACTTCGGCGGCACTGGCCGAACAGCTGGGGATTTCCGCCCGTACGGTGATGAAGGACGTGGCAGCCCTTAATGGGGCGCAGGAAATCATCTGTTCTTCTCAGCAGGGCTATTGGCTGAACCGGCTGGTGGCTGATGACCGCATAGAAAAAGTGGCTCCAGACGGTGCGTATACGCGCAGGGAACGGATTATCTATATCTGTCGGCGCATTCTGCTCAGCCACCAGGACAAACAGGAAATTTTCCGCCTGGCTGATGCACTCCATGTGAGTCCGGAAAGCATCAAGAAGGATATGGGGGAACTGCAGGGAAAACTTTTGGGCACGTCCCTTTCCCTTCATACGTCGGGGGGCTGTCTGTTGCTGAAAGGCCATGAGGAGGACAAGCGGAATCTCTTGGGGGAGACCATTACGGAAACCTTGGATCCGGGCAGATTTTCCCTGAAGGGGCTGCAACAGGTCTTTCCCGATTTTCCTGTAAGGCAGCTCTATGAATCCCTTTGGGAGGGCAGTCAGGAGCAGGGTCTGGTGGTAAATGATAATCTGTGGCCTCATCTGCTGCAGGATGTGCTCACGGCGGTCAGCCGCATCCGGCTGGGTCATCTGGTGAGCATTGGGGAGAATGAGTCCGTGTCTGCGGCAGTGGCTGCCATGGGACAGCGCATTGCTGAACTTTGCGTCCTGTCCCTGCCAAGGGCAGAGTACCATCACTTAAAGGGCATTTTCTATTCCTATTGGCTGCCCCAGGATTTTCGGCAGTTGAGTTTTCGGGATTTTTTGGCCAGAGTACCGGCGGAGATGAATGCCCTTATCGTGGCGTCCTTTGCCTGGCTGGAGCGGGAATTGCCTTTTCTGCCACGGAATGACCGCTTTCGGGTGCGGCTGGCTATGAATCTTCACACGATGTTCCAGCGGAAGAAGCTGGGGCGTCGGAACATCAATCTCCAGACAGAGGCCATGAAACAGACTGCGCCCTTTGCTTTTTGTCTGGCGATGGATTTCTGTCGGGAACTTGCGCGCCTTTTGGACAGGAATTTCAGTGAGGAAGATGCGGCTTTCCTGGCCGTTCATCTGGGATTGGCACTGGATGGGGAGTCCGCTGCCGAACAGGAAAAAGTAACCTGTGGGCTTTTTATTCCTTTCTATTATGATTATGACTATGAGCTCAAGGAAAAGCTGATGCGTCATTTTCAGCGGGATTTGCACGTTTTGGTGGATATCCATGGGGAAGAAGAACTGCAGCAGCTTCAGGGCGTGTCCTTGGTTATTTCCACCCTGCCCATGCCGGCTTTCTTTTCCGGCGACTGGGTGGTGGCCAATCCGCTATTGACACCGCAGAATATCCGGGAAATCCGCTGCCATATCGAAGGGCAGAAACGGGAAAACCGGCGCCGGTTTTTGGCCGCTTTCCTGCGGGATTATGGTGAATTGGCACCAGCGCTTTCCGCAGATGAGCAGGCGGAAAATTGGATTTTGTTCCGCCATGTTGCCTTGCAGCTGTCCATGGCTCCGGCGATGGATAAGAGCCGGCTGCGGTTTTATCCGGCCCCAGGCAGGACACGCCTGCAGGGACAGCGCATAGCTGTCTTTTGCCGGCTGCAGCTGTGTCCCTGGGAATGGCAGCAGGTTTCCTGCGGACTGGAGATCCTGCTGGCGGCTTTACTGGCACTGCCTAGGCTTTCCTGGGGCGGACTTAAGAATATGGAAGATTTGCTTTTGCTGCTGGAGCGGGCGGAGAACATGGGGACGAAGCAGAACTATTGAGGAAGGGGAATTTTATCGGATGCAAATTTATGTTGATGCAGATGCTTGTCCGGTAGTAAAACTAACGGAGCAGGTGGCCAGAAAATACGGGCTGAACGTAACGCTTCTCTGTGACACCAACCATATCCTGACTTCCGATTACAGTGAGGTGCGCGTAATTGGTGCAGGGGCAGATGCTGTTGACCTGGCACTTATCAATCTTTGCCAAACCGGGGACATCGTCGTGACCCAGGATTATGGCGTGGCTGCGATGGCCTTGGGGAAGAAAGCGTATGCGATTCATCAAAACGGCTGGCAGTATACGGCAGAAAATATTGATCGGCTGTTGATGGAGCGGCATATGGCGAAAAAAGCCAGGCGGTCAAAGAAAAAGGTGCATTTGAAAGGCCCGTCCAGACGTACGGAGGAGGATAATGAAAAATTTATAAAGGGCCTTACCCGCTTGCTGGAGATGGCGGGGCATAGCGACGGCCAGCCTTAAACTGGAGAATCGGCAGCGCAAAGGGGCGATAAAATAGACGCTACGAAAAAGCCTATCGGCCAGCCATCAAACAGGCAAGACAATTTGTAAAAATGCCCTTATAAGTTCGCAAAAGCGACTCATAAGGGCATTCTTAGCATGCTTAATCAACTAAAGCTGGTTCACATCGGGCGTCAATATTCGAATCCCTGTGTTTTCGCATATAAACGAAGGATAAACCACTTGGATGCTCTACTTCTTTTGTGGGGCGATAGCCCATCTTGTCATAGAGCTGAATATTTAACCAGTTTTTGGTGCAAGTATAAAGTTCTTTGATTTTATCGGGATGTTCTTCTTCCACTGCCATGAGTAGGCGTTTGGCACGTCCCTGAGCACGATACTCCGGATGAATCATCAAGCGCCCCAGTTCAACCACATCATGCAATAAACGATAGCGAATTGCACCGATGATTTCTCCCGCTTCATTCATCATCTTCAGAACAGTCCACTGTTCAAAATCGCGTTCAATTTCCTCTAGTGTCTCCATTAGAGCTGGTAATGCCCTGCTGCCAACTAATTGTGCTGAACTTTCAAAGGACAGCAATTGCAGTGCATACAATTCTTGGATGTCACAGGTGTGGGCTTTTACGATTGTCATTTTTCATTCTCCTTATCTAATCGTTAATAACTCGCGCCTTGCAATTTAATTTTACCATAGGATAAAAAGCCTTGACAATATGTGGATTGCTATTTGGGGTTAGAATTGTATGAAACAGACAATACCAGCCTGCCTGGTCATTTGAGCCATGGCGCATGGTACTGCCAGGTGTCTTTTTATGACTGCGCCGTAAGTATACACGAAAGACTGGTGGGATTCTTTCGATTTTCATGCTCATTTAATATATAATATAAGCATGAAAGTTGGTGATATCATGAAAGCAATTGCAAACTATGTTGATGAATCGGGACTTCTTCTGACAAAAGAAGCTCTCCGCAGCGGCATAGCAAAGGACAGTTTTTATCGTTTTATCACGGATAACCATTTTGAGAGAGTGGCACAAGGCGTATACCTTTCTCCCGAAGCATGGGAAGACAGCGCATTCGTTCTGCACCAGCGATGCCCACGAGCAGTTTTTTCTCATGACGAGGCGCTTTTCTATTATGAACTTATTGACCGTGAACCTATGGAACAGACCATAACCATCTATTCCGGCTATAATACACAAAAACTCAAGGCATCTGGAATAAAGGTCTTCACCGTAAAAAAGGAATTACTTAATGTTGGACGGATAGAATATAAAAACTCATTCGGACACATGGTTCCCATCTATGATATGGAGCGAACCATCTGTGATCTTGTGCGCAGCCGAAGCAGTTTTGAAATCCAGGATTTTCAGACT
>NZ_JAILPX010000132.1 GCF_024699275.1 Selenomonas sp. | reverse complement strand
GACTCGAGGGCAACCTCGTCAGCCTCAACACCTAACTGCTCAACAACGATTTCTCTTACTTTATCAAAAGTCATGAAGTTTCACCTCCTTAATTTGATATCCTATATAGTTATATCACATTACCATGCCACCGTCTACATTAATGACCTGGCCCGTGATATAGGATGCATTATCCGATACCAGGAACGCTACAGCGTTTGCAACGTCCTCCGGCGTACCCATGCGGTTCAAGGGAATTCCCGTCAATGTCATTTCTTTTGCCTTGTCCGTCATAGCCGCGGTCATATCTGTGTCAATAAAGCCCGGTGCAACCATGTTCACCGTGATCCCACGAGCGGCCAGTTCCTTGGCTACAGACTTACTGAAGCCAATCACGCCAGCCTTAGCCGCTGCATAATTTGTCTGACCTGCATTCCCCATGAGACCAACTACAGAAGCCATATTGATGATACGACCGCTGCGCTTCTTCATCATGAGCTTGGACACCAGCTTCGTGCAGTAGAATACCCCCTTCAGGTTCGTATTGATGACTGCATCGAAATCTTCATCCTTCATCCGCATCAGTAAACCATCTCTGGTGATGCCTGCATTATTGACCAGAATGTCAATCTGACCAAACTGCTCCACTACGGTATTCACCATCGTTTCCACAGCGGCAGCATCGGCTACATCTGCCTGCACAAGAATGGCTTTGCCACCATTCTTTTCGATCTCCGCCTTGACTTCTTCCGCCTTGGCTGTGTTGCCAGCATAATTGATGGCAACCTTAGCGCCTTCAGCCGCCAGCTTCAGTGCAATGGCACGGCCAATGCCACGGGAAGCGCCCGTAACCAGGGCAACTTTTCCATCTAAAAGCATATTAGCGAACCTCCTTGAAATAGTCAAGAGTTTTTTGCAAGGATTCCAGATTTTCTACATTCATGCTGGTAAGCGCTCTGTCGATACGGCGATTAAAGCCACACAGGGTCTTCCCCGGACCAGCTTCGACAAAAGTATCCGCACCAAATTCCTGCATGGTCTTTACGCAGTCAATCCATTTGACCGGATGATCCGCCTGAGCCACCAGATTGGCTTTGATTTCCGCAGCACTGTTTTCCAGCTTGCCCGTATAATTGGAAACCACTGGAATCTTCGCATCGCGGATATCCACTTTGTCCAGCTCCGCAGCCAATTTCACCGCTGCCGGTTTCATCAATGTGGAGTGGAAAGGCGCGGATACCGGCAGGATAACTGCCTTCTTGGCACCAGCTTCTTTCAAGCTGGCTACCGCAGCTTCCACACCTGCAGTCGTTCCAGCAATAACCGTCTGACCGGGGCAGTTGAAGTTCACCGCCTGCACTTCGCCAGCCGCCTCGGTAGCCTTAGCGCAAGCATCAACGATAACCTCATCGCTGAGACCAATAATCGCCGCCATGCCCCCTTGACCGACAGGAACAGCTTCCTGCATGAACTGACCGCGCTTATGCACCAACAGCACTGCATCCTGGAAATCCAGCACATCAGCAGCCACCAGAGCAGAATATTCACCCAGGCTATGACCGCCAACCACATCCGGCTGAATACCATGTTCCTTCAAAATTTCATTGGCAATAACACTCATGGTCAGGATTGCCGGCTGCGTATTGGCCGTCAGCTTCAAATCCTCCGCCGGACCTTCAAAGCACATATCCTTAATGGAATACCCCAGTGCCTCATCCGCTTCCCGGAAAAGCTTCTTAGCCACATCATACTGTTCACAAAAGTCTTTCCCCATGCCTACAGCCTGAGCTCCCTGGCCTGGGAATACAAATGCTAATTTATTCAAGAACATAACCCCCAATCGATTACTTGCAATTTCCCTGAATAGTATCGATTACCTTTGGCAAACCGCCAACAATATCTTCAATAATCTGCTTAACCGGTTTAATTTCATTGAGCATACCGGAAATTTCACCAATCATGACGGAACCGTTTTCCACATCACCTTTGTGCGTAGCAAGATGCAGTGTTCCTGCACCCAGTTTCTCCAGTTCTTCAGCAGAAGCATGGTTTGCTTCCATCTCATGATATTTTCTCGTCAGCTTGTTGCCAATCGTTCTCACCGGGTGACCTAAAGTCGTGCCCGTAACCACCGTGGAACGGTCTTTGGCCTTGAGTACGAGATTTTTATAATTCTCATGGGCAATGCATTCTTCGCTGACCACAAAGCGGGAACCCATCTGCACAGCCTGTGCGCCCAGCGCAAAAGCTGCTGCCATACCACGGGAATCACCGATACCACCAGCACCAATAACGGGTACATCCACCGCATCCACCACCTGGGGCAGCAATGCCATGGTCGTAATCTCACCGATATGCCCGCCAGACTCCGTACCTTCTGCAATGACTGCATCGGCGCCAGAGCGTACGAGACGTTTGGCCAAGGCTACAGAAGCCACTACCGGAATGACCTTCGTACCGATTTCCTTCAAGGCTGGCATGTATTCAGCTGGATTGCCTGCGCCAGTGGTGATAACCGGAACTTTCTCATCGATAACGACCTGCATAACCTCTTTCACAAAAGGACTCATAAGCATGATGTTCACACCGAAGGGCTTATCGGTCCAGCCTTTGCATTTCTGAATTTCTGCCCGCAGAACATCCGGTGGCATATGACCAGCACCGATGATACCCAGGCCGCCGGCATTGGATACCGCCGAAGCCAGTTCAGCCGTACCAATCCAAGCCATGCCGCCTTGGAAAATCGGGTACTTTATGTTCAGTAACTTACAGATTGCATTGTTTTCAAACATCAAATACGTCCTCCTTAGCCTCTCTCAACGCTGGATACCTCGTCCGGCTGCTTATGATTAAGACTCTTTCATTAATATTTCTTCTTGTTCCAGGGTTTCCTTGATATGCTCCAACACCTTGCCGTTCACATAATCATTAGCTACCCCGATTGCACTGCAAATAGATTTGGCATTCGATGAGCCGTGGCTGATGATACACACGCCATTAACACCGAGAAGCGGTGCTCCTCCGTATTCCGAAGCATCCAATCGTTTGCCCAACTTTTTAAGAGTAGGCATCAAGAGCAGTGCTCCCAGTTTTGCCAAAAGGCCACCATCTTTAATGGCCTCCTTAATCAGCTTCATGATGGTCTTTGCTAAGCCCTCTGCAAATTTTAACACAACATTGCCCACAAATCCATCACAAATTACAACATCAAAATTCCCCTTGGGAATATCCCGTCCTTCGGCATTACCGCAGAAATTGATGCTGTGCAATTCCTTCAACAGCGGATAAGTTTCCCGGGCCTGTTCATTGCCCTTGGTTTCCTCTTCGCCGATATTCAAAAGCCCTACCCGGGGATTCTGGATACCGAATACATATTCCGCATAGATGGAACCCATCATACCACTCTGTACCAGATGAATGGGCTTGGAATCCACATTGGCACCAGAATCCAGCATCAAGGTCACACCCTTTGGCGTGGGAATCGGCGTCGCTATGGTAGGACGGCCAATCCCCTTGATACGCTTCAAGATCAACTGGGCCGCCGTCACCGCTGCGCCAGTACTGCCTGCAGACAGGACTGCATCACACTGGCCATCTTTTACCAGCTTCGTAGCCACCACCACGGAAGAATCCTTTTTCGTCCGCACCGCATCCGCAGGATGTTCATCCATTTCAATAACCTGCGTGGTGTGGTGAATGGTTATACCAAGTTTTTCCCAATCCTTTTCCCGTTTTAAAACCTCGCGGATCCTTTTCTCATCACCTACCAGTACGATTTCGCAACCATACTTTCTCGCTGCCCGCAATGCACCAAAGACGATCTGTTCGGGGGCAAAATCCCCGCCCATCGCATCCACTGCAATTTTCACGAATCTCTTCCCCCTTACTTTTCTCCCCAGGAAACCACAATGAATTTCGCCCGGAAGACTTCTTGGGTCTCATTATGGGTCTTGACCCATATAAAATATTTATTGCCCCGTACTTTGACGATTTCCGCCTTAGCAATCAGCTTCTCGCCTACATGCACTGGCACCTTGTACTTGACATTGGCCAAGCCGGTGACAGCCATAGGGGCATCCACGATAGCCATAGCCAGAGAATCTGCCTGGGAGAACATATAATGACCTTTAGCAATCTGCGTCTTAGCAAAGACCATGTCCTCTGTAATCCTCAGCAAGGAAATGCCCGAATGACCAAGTTCCAGGTCAATGAGTTCTCCCACAACTTCACCGCTCTGAATGGACTTTACCTTATTCTGAGCGGTTTCTGCCATTTTGCGGATACGCCCCCGCAACTCAGGAATACCTAATTCCAAGCGATCCAGCCGTATGGTCTGCACGCTGACAGCCAACTGTTTAGCCAGTTCCTCATCGGTAAGGAAAGGCTTGCTCTTAACCTTTTCAATCAGAAGTTCCTGACGGATTTTTTTCTTCACTCTTGCCATTCGTACACCTCCTTCCAAAATTAGTACCTGCTATTACAATCACATAACATTGCCTATTATATGATGTATGTCCTAAAAATGCAAGGGCTAAATGTCATTTATTTCATAATCCTCTGGGCAAAGAAAATAAGCAGGACACTACGGTCCTGCTTATCTTTACTGCTTATTCAGCTGCTGCAACAACCTCTTTGCCGTCATAGTAGCCACATTCAGGGCATACATGATGGGGCATCTTCGGTTCGTGGCACTGGGGGCATGCAACGTAGCCAGGAGCCTCCAGCTTCCAGTTAGCACGACGCTGATCGCGACGAGCCTTGGACATTTTTCTCTTTGGAACTGCCATTTCGGATACACCTCCTTGAAACTAGCTTTATGCTTAGTCTTTCTTCAATAATTGCTGTAATGCTGCCATCCGCGGGTCAGGCACAAAACGGTCACAACCGCAATCGCCTTCATTTAGGTTATGCCCGCACTTCGGACAAAGCCCCTTGCAATCGGGCTTGCATATATTACTGAGGGACTGGGCCGCCAGCAGGGTATCCCGCACCATGTCCTCTATATCCAACAAATCTCCGCTAAAAACATTTACGGAATCATCTTCGCCTTCATCACGCGTGAAGTCCTCGGAAAATTCGTGCAGCTGTTCCTCACGGCAATCTGCCAAACAGCGATTGCAAACAAAAGTCTTGACCGCTTCAATCCTGCCGCTGACACGCCAGCGCATCCCTGTATAAACCACCGTTCCAACGACCTTGATTGGGTCTTCAAACCGATAGTCCTCACTCAGGGCATCCAACTGGACTGCTGTCACCGCAAAAGAAAAGGGCAACTCCCTGCCTAAATCCGTTTGTAATTCAGCAATATTAATATTCATCATTTCAGCATCAACCTCGAACTATTTTAACAGTTGCTACCCCGTTTGTCAACGAAATTTACTTGACGGCCACCGTATGTTCAGCATCAATCCGTTTGACCTTCTCCACCCGGCGCACATATTTTTCTGCTGTCAGCGGGTCCGTATGCATCCAGGTCTTCACCGTTTCCATGGCAATAGCGCCGCCGATAATCTTGCCCCCCAGACACAGTACATTGGAGTCATTATGCTGACGTGCCAGTGCCGCACAGAACGGATCCTGACAGACTACCGCAAAGATTCCGCGCAGTTTATTGGCAATCATAGCACTGCCATAGCCTACGCCATCGACAAAAATACCGCGCTCACATTCGCCCTTGGCCACGGCTGTTGCCGCCGGCAGGACAAAATCCGACAGGTCACAGGATTCCTCATCATAAGTACCGAAATCCTTGACCTCGTGACCTTCACTTTCCAGATATTTCTTGATTTCCTCTTTCAGCCGCGTACCGGCATGATCATTAGCCATTGCAATTTTCATCAAAAAACCTCCCGTTACAATCCGTTAACGATAATATGATTGTAGCGAGAGGGAAATTGTTTGTCAATATTTTCAGAGATTAAGTTCGTGACACAAGACGGCGGGCAGGGATTGCTACTAACTTAAACTTCCCACACCTATAATGGGTGAAGTTTAAGTTATGTATATATCGTTATTATAGCACCGGGCATCTTAATACCACAAAGAATCTTGCATTCCCTTATAATGTATTCCTATATAGTCTGTCAAGCAACACTTGCAAACCATAGGTCATATAACCTGCATAAAGTAAATGCCTTATATCGCTACATCATCATACACATAGCTATCCAAATATACTTTCTCTGGTGCAATATCTATCTCACCATTTTTCCAGGTAATCGCTCCATGAAATATCACAGGCTGATTAAACACACTTTCATCAGCCAAAGGCTTAAATGCTGCGCCTTTAAGCAGCGTAGTATCAAATAATCTCCGCTCACCGGTGGAAAAAGTGACTAACAATATACCACCACGCAACGGCTTTGCCTCAGTTACCTTTATATTCTCTGCCAAACTGCCAGCATAGCAAATATCATCTTTCACATACATACCCATCACCTCATTCCATCGGCGAGATTTTATCAAAGTGTTCTCCACGAACAGCTAAGTTCCATGCCTTATACGCTTTTTCTTCATTGTACGCTAACCAGCCCGTTACGATTTTTAGTTGTTTTCGCGGCAATGCCCCTGCTAATAATTCCCCATCAATAGCTACTACTGCTTCATATTCTCCGTAATAAACATGTACATGCGGTTTGTTATGCTGGCCTATATCATAAAATAACATATAAATGACCATACCACCAAACCGACTCAGCTCCGGCATATAATCCCTCCCTATCTTCTAAGGCTCTACCATCTTCTCTTATCTACATTTTAACATAATGGCATAACTTCGTATATAGATGTAAACGTAAAAGGAAAAATATTATCTCCCCCCCACGGCGCCTTAATGGCGTAATGTATGGTACTAAGCCCGGTGACGGCTAATGCTTTTCCGTCGCGTTTGACAAGCCTGTCTAAGCAGAGGAAAAGTATTAGCCGTCACCGGGCGTCTTAGCATATAGATGTAAACATAAACCTAAACGCCAAGCCGTTCATTGAGCACCCGCAGTGCCTCCTGCTGAACAACCTTTAATGGCACCTGTTTTTCTGCTGCCAGTTTTCTGCAATCTTCATACTCCGGCGATACCTGACAGAGTTTCCCTTCCCAGGCACTGACCTTGCAATTGACCATGCCGTACTTGGTCTCCACCTTGGCGATATGGCGGGCTGCTTCCAGCCGCTC
>NZ_JAILPX010000131.1 GCF_024699275.1 Selenomonas sp. | reverse complement strand
CGATAGGAGTAATTTTGATGAATAGACATAAGCTTGCAGGATTGTTGGCAGCAGCGGTAATGCTTCCTTTGCCAAGTGGAGTTGCTTTGGCGGCATACCAATCTGATTCGGATACAGGGGTTTCTGTACTGGATTATATTGAAGACCGGCATCGTACTGAACGGGAAAACCGCCTTAGCGATGAGCAGAAGAAATTACTGGCAGATGCTAAGGCACTGGAGAAGAATCTGCGTTACCCCTTGGACAAGACAAAGGCCATGCCTGTGGCCTTCGAAGGGGATGACCTGACTTATGATGAGCGGGATGGAAGTTTTACAGCTAAGGGGCACGTAGATATTGTGCAGATGGATGCCCATCGGTTCCAAGGGGCGGAAGTTAACGGCAATACCAAGACTCAGGATGTGTATGTGCCGGATAAGGCGCATGTATTGCAACTAACGCCAGGGCAGGTGCGTGTGACTTTAGACGGTTATAAAGCTCATTATAATTATGGCAAGAGCACGGGCGCGATGGATAATATTAAAGGTAAAGCTGGTAATCAGTATATTACGGGCAAGCGTGTGGAATTTTATCCTGACCGCATTGTGATTTTTGAGGGAACCCAAACTAAATGTGGAGCGAAGAATCCTGACTATCAGTTGAAGGCGAAAAAGATAACGATATATCCAAACGATAAGACCGTGATGGAGAATGTGAAATTCTGTATCCGGGGGAAAACCATATACTCACGCAAGTATTATGAGCAAAAGGCTGGGGAAAGTGGAGCAAAAAACCTTCCCAAGATTGGATACGATAACAATGATGGTGTTTGGGTAGAGTGGGCTTTAAGTCAGCCACTTACGAACCGTGTGGCGGCTAATGCCAATTTACATGTCACGACTAAGGATGGTTGGCGCAGTAATTATAATGTAACTTGGAGTAACGCTGGTATGAGTACCGGGGTGACCTATGGTCATTTTGAAGATGGTGATAGCAATTGGGTAAAGAAACAGCCATCTGCCTTTTGGAATTATGGGCACAAGATTGGTGATACTCCTTTCAACTATGGACTAAGCGCTGAATATGGTCGCTGGTATAATAGAGGAATACATAGTAACCATGGGGCATATGGCATTTCTTTTAGCCGTGATGCCATAAGATTTAATCGTTTTGCTTTGTATCTTAATACAGGGTATAGTGTTACTACAGAATCTTATAATGACTCCCGAGTAAACGGTTGGTCTTGGTCGGCATTGTTAACCAAGGACTTCGATGAACGATGGGCAGCCTATGCTGGGTATTATTACAGTCAATCAAACCAGAGCAATTCGTTGTTTAAATACAATACTGCGGATACAGCGCGTAGAATAGATTGTGGATTGAGTTATCGCCTGGACAGCAAAAATCGTTTTGTAGTTGGTTCACGTTATGACATGGAAGCTAACAGATGGTCCAAGATTGACTATTATTGGTATCATGACTTCCATTGCACACAGGTGATTCTCCGTTATCGCTCTAAGGAAAATAGTTGGAACATCCGCTGGCAATTTACTCCGTGGTAATTATGTTGCGTATTAAAGAAGGAAGATTATGAAGCAGGAACTTGAATCCATAGTGGATGATTTTCAAGGAAAACGAATATTGGTTATTGGCGATATGGTGGCGGATATCTATCTGGATGGCCGCATTTCCCGCATTTCCCGGGAAGCACCGGTTTTGGTGCTTCAGCAGGCCGGCGAAAAGGTAGTCGCTGGCGGTGCGGCCAACGTGGTCAACAATGTGGCTACGCTGGGGGGCAATGTCTTTGCGGTTGGGCTTCTGGGCCTGGACAATGCTGCCAAGGGGCTTAAGGAAGCTTTGGAGAAGAATGGCGCTCATACGGGAGGCCTGTTCTGTGACGAAAAGCGGCCCACTATTTCCAAGACCCGTATTATCGCTGGCGGCCGGGCGACTGTCAGCCAGCAGATTGTCCGCATTGACAAGGAAAGCGACAAGCCCATGCAGAAGGCTCACGAGAGCCAGATTATGCAGTATATCAAGGGGCTGTTGCCGAAGATTGATGGGGTAGTGCTCAGTGACTATGGTTCCGGCACCATTACGGAAAAGCTGCAACAGCAGATTATTTCCTATTGTCGTGCGCATAATATTCCCAGCATGGTGGACAGCCGTTATGATATTCACCGTTTCAAGGATATTGGCTATGTGAAGCAAAATGAT
>NZ_JAILPX010000128.1 GCF_024699275.1 Selenomonas sp. | reverse complement strand
CCGATTGGCCGAGGAACATAAGGAAGAATGGCCTTATCATATGCCCTTTGATCCGGAAACCGGCGAAACCACACAGCCTTTGGTGGACCCTTATGCTGAGCAGACGGCAGCCACCTTCCTGCGGCTGGCCAAGGAAGATGAAAAGTTTGTCGCCATTTCGGCTGCCACGCCTTCCAGTATGGGCCTTAACCAGGAACGCCGCCAAGAACTGGGCGAGCATTATATTGATGTTGGCATTGCCGAGGAGCAGGCCGTGGCCATGGCTTCTGGTCTGGCCCGCAATGGCGCCCATCCGGTCTTTGGCGATTATTCCTCCTTCTTCCAGCGCACCTACGACCAGCTGGCCCAGGATGTATGCGTCAATAATAATCCTGCAACCTTTTTGGTATTCTGGGCGTCCATGTACGGCATGAATGATGTAACCCATCTTGGTTTCTATGATATCCCCATGATGAGCAATATCCCCAATCTTGTCTATCTGGCACCGACGTCACCGGAAGAATATCAGGCCATGCTGGACTGGTCCGTTAAGCAGGAAAAATATCCGGTAGCCATCCGCGTTCCCCATATGATGGTGGGCAGCTCGCAGAGATCTGTCCGTAAGGATTATGATGAACTGAATAAGTACGAAGTGGTGAAGCAGGGCAGCCGTGTAGCCATCCTGGGATTGGGGAGTTTCTATGGCCTGGCAGAGGAAACAGCTGAAAAGCTGAAAGAGCAGGGCGTAGAGGCCACGCTCATCAATCCGCTGTTTATTACGGGACAGGATAGGGAATTGCTGGAATCCTTAAAGGCTGACCATGAGTTGGTGGTAACCTTGGAAGATGGCGTGCTGGATGGCGGCTTTGGCGAAAAGATTGCCCGTTTCTATGGTGCCGATAACATGAAGGTGCTGAATTTTGGTCTGCCTAAAAAATTCTATGACCGTTATGATTATGCACAGCTGGCTCAGGAAAATCATTTGACCGCCGAGCAGATTGCTGAGGACATCCTGTCTATTTGTAAATAAATTCAGATTGCAGCATGAGAATAATCGATTTCTCTGCGGAAAATCGGAGGAATCGCGGCTGATATTCGCGAATCTTTGTTATGTCAACAACGAATACTTTCATGCAGATATCAGTAAGAGCGATATAGGACAGGAGGAAATATAGCAAAACGGAAGCCTGTACCTTGGCGTTTTATATGGTCATCAGCCACAAACCACCCTGCGTTACCATTGCCATCAACGCCACCCAGAGAAGGAAAAACCTGAAAAGCCTGCTGGCACAAAAAGCCTTTGTCCTGGGCTTTCCCAGTATAAGTCAGGTCAAAGAAGCAGATTACCTTGGGGTGGAATCCGGCTATGATGCGGATAAGTTGAAAAATATTGGCTTTTCAACCAGCAGAGCTAAATCGGTTAATGCGCCTGTTATCCATGAACTGCGCTTGTCACTGGAATGCGAAGTGGTTCATACCGTTACGGTAGGCAGTCATACGCAGGTTACAGGTGAAGTCACTTTGTGGGAGACCTGGCTGACAAGGGAATTCTGGAGGAATTTGTCCAGAAAACCATTGCGCATTATGGTCATATCGATTACCTCATCAACAATGCTTTACCCTTGATGAAGGGAATCCACGAGTGCACTTATGAGGAGTTTACTTATGCCTTGGCAGTAGGAGTCACAGCACCATTTTACCTTGCCAAACTCTTTGCGCCTTATTTTAGCCCCGGTGGGGTCATCATCAATATTTCTTCCTCTCGTGACCGAATGAGTCAGCCACAAACAGAAAGCTATACAGCTGCCAAGGGAGGCATTTCAGCCTTAACCCATGCCCTGGCGGTAAGTTTAGCGGGGAAAGTGCGGGTAAATTCCATATCTCCCGGCTGGATTGATACCACTTTCCAGGAATATACAGGCGCTGATGCCAGGCAACAGCCTGTGGGCAGAGTGGGAAATCCCCTCGATATAGCAAACGCCGTCCTATTTTTATGCTCAGAATCCGCAGGGTTCATAACGGGAGAAAACCTTTGTATTGATGGGGGAATGACCAGACAGATGATTTATCATGGTGACCATGGCTGGACTCTAAGCAATAAATAATTGCGCCAGCACATAAAAAGAAGAGGGATCACCATGAAAAATACAAAAAAGTGGCTGCCCATGCTTATGGAAAAGTCCTATCATAAGGAATTCCGGGAAACTGTACTGAGATTCCTGCAAGCAGAATAGTACGAAAAACTTATAGGCATATCCTCAAAAAAGGCTTTGAAGCCCCATGAAACAAGGGCTTCAAAGCCTTTTTTTGTTATAGGAAGAGCAAATAGCGTATCGATTAAGACATCTTGTGTAAAGGGAACACAGAAAGGCAGCGTTAATCCCATACGATTAATCGTTGTATTTTAGGTTGCTGATTGATAATTTATATCCTTTTATGATAGATATATATCATAACGTAAAATATTAAATGAAAATATACTTGCATATAAAAGAATGTCTTGTTATAATAAGCATGAGCTTGAAATAATAATATCATTTAATAGAGAGGATGATGAAATTGAACTTTCAATATCGTCAAGAAGCGGTTTGGATTGGTATCGATGTAGGTACAACCGGAGTTCGGGCCATTGCATATGATATCACGGGAAGAAAAGTAGCGTCCTCAGAAGCTTTTTATCCACTGTTAACACCACATCCGGATTGGGCAGAAGAAAATCCTGCTCAGATTTTTAAAGCTGTGCAGGAAGTGGTTCATAAGACGGCAGCAGATTTAAAGTATCAGAGCCGGCATTTAGCCGGTTTGGCTCTCAGTACAGTGATGCATAGTTTCGCAGGCTTGGATAGAAATTATCAGCCCCTGATGGATATGCAGACCTGGGCCGATAGCCGCAGCGCTGATATCGTACGGGAATTAAAACGAGATGATTCTCTCTGCCATCGATTCTATGAAAAAACAGGCTGTCCAATTCATGCTTGCTATCCTTTGGCAAAAATTTTATGGCTGCGGAAAAATCATCCGGAAATGTTCCAGCAAATGCGTTATGTTGGTTCTCTGAAAGACTATTTATTTTATGGTCTTACCGGAAATTGGTTAATCGATCATTCTACAGCCAGCACCAGCGGAATGTATAACGAAAAAAGAATGGACTGGGATGAAGAAATTCTCGAATACGTTGGACTGGAAAAAGCACAGCTGCCACCTGTGGTATCAACTACGCATAGCGAAAGAATCAAGTCTGACGTTGCAGCTGCTTTGGGGATTTCATCGGATATTCCTGTTGTTATTGGTGCTACAGACGGCGTTCTTGTAAATGTTGGTATTGGAGCTGTACAACCGGGAAAGCTCAGTGCCACCATTGGCACGAGTGGTGCTTTGCGGATGTTAACCAATAAACCCATTACAGATAGTAAGATGCGGACCTGGTGTTATAACCTTGTTGATGATATGTGGGTAGCCGGTGGTGCAATCAACAATGGAGGGATGATTCTTCGCTGGGTTCGGGATAAAGTTTGTCACTATACAAAGCATCATTTGGAAAATCTGGATGTTGATGGATATGACCTTATGACCATGAAGGCATCTCATATTGCTGCGGGGGCAAATGGGCTTATTATGCTTCCCAGTTTCACTGGTGAACGAGCACCTTATTGGAATTCAGAACTTCGCGGCATGTTTTTTGGATTATCGTTAAATCACAGCCGTTCCCATATGATTCGTGCATGCATGGAGGGTATTGCATATAGCATGAACTCTGTTATGCAGGCATTACGAGATTTTGGTGAAATCAAAGATATTCGTGTTAGCGGTAGTTTTACGAAATCAGATTTATGGATGCAGATTTTAGCCAGTGTATTGGATGAGGAATTGATTTTACCTGATAATAGTGAGGGCGCTGCATTTGGTGCAGCAGTGCTCGGCTTTATATCTAGTCATGAATTAGCTGACATCAGTGCGACCAACGATTTGGTAAAGCCGAAACGTATTATAAAACCTAATAAGGACGATGTAGAAGTATATAAGGAACTATATCTGATTTTCGAACAGTTATATTGGAAGCTGCAACCGGAATTAGCTGCGATTGCAGCTTATCAAAAAAAACATGAATAAGGAGAGATTGAAAATGGATACGCTTATGGATATTGGCATGGTCGGCATGGCCGTTATGGGAAGCAATTTAGCTCTCAATATGGCGGATAAAGGTTATGAAGTGGCTTGTTATAACTATACACCGGATTTGACAGAAAAAGTGCTGCGAGAAAATCCACACGAACATTTGCATGGATTTTATGACTTGGAATCCTTTGTTCAATCCCTGGAAAAACCACGGCGGATCATGTTCATGATTATGGCTGGTACTCCTGTAGATTCGATGATTGAAAAGCTTCAGCCGTTATTGGAGCCCGGAGATATGATTTTAGATGGCGGGAATTCATATTTTGAAGATACCCGGCGGCGACATGAACTGTTGCAAAAATCTGGAATTCATTATTTTGGCGTTGGTATTTCCGGAGGAGAAAGTGGTGCCCGCCGTGGCCCTTGCATTATGCCTGGAGGTGATTTAGCAGCATATGAACGAATACGTCCTATCTACGAGTCGATTGCTGCCAAAGCAGGCCATGATATCTGCTGCACCTATATTGGAGCGGATGGAGCCGGCCATTATGTAAAGATGGTTCATAATGGCATTGAATATGCCGACATGCAGCTAATTGTTGAATCCTATCTATTGCTGAAATATGCTGGTGGATATAACAATCACCAGCTGGCAGATATTTTCCATCAATGGAATCAAGGAGAATTAAGGAGTTTCCTTATCGAGATAACTGCAGACATTTTGGCAGAAGATGATGAAACTGGTGGACAGTTGCTCGATAAGATTGTGGATAGTGCCGGACAAAAAGGAACGGGGCGTTGGACAAGTATCGAAGCGTTGAAGCAAGGAGTAAATACGTCCATGATCACGGCAGCTTGTAATGCAAGAGTAATGTCTAATTTACAAGCAGAAAGAACGACATTAAAGCAAGTACTTTCTGCTTCACTGACGAAAGTGTCTGTTCCTGATGGCTTTATAGAACTTGTTCGTCAAAGTTTGTATTTAGGAAAAATTGCTGCATATGCCCAAGGTTTTTCCCTTTATCAAGCAGCAGCAGCACATTATGGTTGGAATTTGGATTTCGGAAAAATTGCCTCAATCTTCCGAGCAGGATGTATTATTCGAGCGGATTTTCTAGAAAAAATTACAGCAGCATACCGTGAGGAACCACAGCTGAAAAATCTGCTGCAAGCTGAATTTTTCACAGAGAAAGTAAAAAATTCTCTGCCGGCACTGCGGCAAGTAGTCGCGCAAGCTGTGCAATCAGGTATCCCCATTCCAGCGTTGTCCTGTGGACTAGAATACATTGAAGCTTTACGGGGGACTCCATTGGGAGCTAATCTTATTCAAGCCCAAAGAGATTATTTTGGTGCCCATACCTTTGAACGTGTTGATCAGAACGGTTCGTTCCATCATGCTTGGAAGAAAAATTTCTAATGACATAATGTAGTGTTGTATTCGTAAGGGAGGTTCATGATTATGCCACTTATTATTCTGACAGCAGGTATTATCTTTTTGTTTTTCCTTATCGTAAAAGTACGACTGAATAGCTTTCTAGCATTGTTATTGGTAGCAGGTTTTGTGGGGTTTGCCGAAGGGTTGCCCGAAGGGCAAATTATTCCCGTTATTGAAAAAGGCTTAGGTGGCACATTAGGCGGTCTAGCTATTGTCGTTTCCTTTGGTGCTATGTTGGGGAAACTAATGGCAGAGAGTGGTGGTGCTCAACGTATAGCAACTACGTTAATTCATGTTTTTGGAAGGCAATGGGTAAAATGGGCTGTTTCCTTGACTGGCTTTATTGTCGGCATTGCCTTATTCTATGAGATTGGCTTTGTCCTGTTGATCCCTTTGGTATTTACGATTGCAACAGCAGCGAAAATCCCCTTGCTGGAAGTAGGCATTCCCATGGCTGCAGCATTGTCGGTAACCCATGGTTTCTTGCCGCCACATCCCGGTCCCACGGCTATTTCTATTATCTATAACGCGGATATTGGCCTAACTCTCCTTTATGGTGCGATAATTGCTGTTCCTACCGCCATTGTGGCAGGTCCACTCTTTGCGAATACAACCAAACATATTCAACCGGAAACACCGCAAGGCATACAGAGCAGTAAGGTGTTTGAGGAAAACGAAATGCCTGGCTTTGGGATTTCGGTATTTACGGCGATGGTTCCAGTTGTTCTTATGGCCGCATCTGCTATTGCAAAAATGACACTAGATAAAACCACGGGATTTTATCAATGGCTAACATTTTTAGGAACGCCGGATATGGCACTTACCATAGCTGTTGCTGTTGCAATTTATACTTTTGGTTTGCGGCAGGGAAAATCCATGACTGAAGTTATGAAAGTTTGTGAAAGCGCTGTGACGGCAATCGCTATGATCTTACTGATTGTAGGTGGCGGTGGTGCCTTGAAACAAATTCTTATCGATAGTGGTGTAGGAAATTATATTGGCGAAATTGCGGCACAATCTGAATTATCGCCATTGTTGTTAGCGTGGACGGTAGCAGCAGTGATTCGTATAGCTTGTGGCAGTGCAACAGTGGCAGCATTAACTGCTGGCGGCATAGCTGCCCCCATCGTTGCCGTAACAGGAGTCAATCCTGAATTGATGGTACTGGCAACAGGAGCCGGCAGTTTAATCTTAAGCCCTCCTAATGATCCTGGATTCTGGTTATTCAAAGAGTTTTTTGGCTTAACCGTAAAACAAACGGTGCGTACCTGGTGTGTATTGGAAACGATTATTTCTGTAATGGGATTAATTGGTGTTTTGGTATTAGAAGCCGTTATTTAAGATAAGTAAAAAGTCTTCCACATACTTATGCGGAAGACTTTTTGCTTACCGAAAAATCATGTATAATATAGACAAGAGATTCAGGAAAGAGGGGCATTTATGAAACAACAAGTTTTGCCAATTTTAAGCAGTGCATACGAAAATTTAACAAAATCGGAAAAAAATATTGCTGATTATATATCCGAACACAAAGAAATGATTATGCGCGAGACCGTAGCAGAGATCGCCAAACATACCGGTAGTTCAGAGATTACAATCTCACGCTTTTGTAAAAAAGTAGGTTTTAGTGGATTACAAGAATTAAAAATTGCATTGGCTGCAGAATTATCTTCGGCGATAGAAACCCCTTATCAAGAAATCAATGTGAAAGATAATGAAGAAGTAGTAGGCAGAAAGATTTTCCGTAATATTACAGACGGACTTCAGGATACCTTGAAGATTCTGGATTTTTCGCTGATTTCTGCTGCGGTCGATTTATTAGGGAAAGCCCGGCGTGTGGCTATTTATGGATTTGGCAATTCTGCTACCGTATGTAAGGATCTAGAAACCAGATTCCTGCGATTTGGAATGGCAGTACAATCCTTCAGCGATGTTCACATGCAGGTTACATCAGCAGCCCTTCTGTCTCGGGAAGATGTTGTCATAGCGGTTTCCCATACGGGTGCTAATAAAGATATTTTAGAGTCCTTAAAAATAGCCCGGAAAAATGGGGCAAAAATCATTGGAATAACAAGTTATGCCCAATCTGAACTAGCGCATATAGCTGATATTGCCTTAGTCGGAATGGGACGGGAGGTAGAGTACCGTTCCGAAGCTGCTGCCTCACGTCTTATTCACATGGCTATCGGTGATATTATTTATACTTGTTTAGCTATAAAGATGCCACAGGAATATCAAACTAATCTGCAAAAGATGAGAGCAGTAATTGCTCAACGGCGTTTAAAATAATCTTTTACCGATAAAAACTTGTAGGAATAAACCGATAGTTGAGGTTGTAATAAATATTCTACATGTCTGTCGCTTATGCCGTTTTTTGCAAATATAAATTAAAGGTAATTTCAGTACTATATTTGCCATAAAAATCTCCTGCAAGGTTTAAGACCAGCAGGAGATTTTTTGTTGATGTGATGAGATTGTGCAGGGCATTTTTTACAGCGCTTGACTTGGAGTCAGCTTCAAGTGCTAGAATGAAAAGTGGCAGGGGATAAAGCTCGGCTGACAGGAATATCGAAAAAGGGAAAGGTAAGGAATAATGGAAGAATATAGAGGACAGACATTTGATGAAGAACGGGCACTCTATGGCAAAGATGGGAGAACATGACAAAATCATCATGAATGCAGGCTGGTTAAAAGGCTGGGCAGCTTTTCATTTGGCAAAAGGGGTGTATAATAAATCCATGACACCCCATACAGCGACAAAGGAGAGGTACTTTTTGGATTTGATAACGCTATATCCCGATTTTTATGATCAATTTAACTGCAAAGCGGATAAGTGTCAGCATACCTGCTGTGCCGGCTGGGAGATTGACATTGATGAAGAAACCGCCCGTAAGTATCAGCAAATGACCGGTTCCCTGGGAGAAAAAATCCGCAAAAATATCGTGGAGCAAGGGGGAAGCTGGCAGTTCCGCTTGGACGATAAGGATCGCTGTCCGTTCTTGCAGGCAGATGGCCTGTGTTTTCTGATTCGTACAGCAGATGAATCCCTTCTTTGCGAAATCTGCAGAAATCATCCGCGCTTTTTCGTAACGGTGGGCGATTATGAATTGGCAGGGGCAGGTCTTAGCTGTGAAAAAAGCTGTGAGCTGTTATTAGCGGATAATGGGCCGCTGCGCTTTCACGATGACGCAGGGGAGACCTTGACACTGGAAAGCTTACTGCAGCGGCTGAAGCTGCCTGTGACGGCAGAGGACCTATTTTACCAGCGAGGAATTACGGCCGCAGATGCAGACTTTGTGCTGGACTGCTTGAAAAAGACCGAACCCATTGATGAAGAATGGACAACCCAGTTGCAGCAATTAAAGCCGGAACTTATCCAAGGGGATGTGGATGCGCCGCAGGTCTTTGACCGCATTTATGGCTATATCCTTTATCGCGCCCTGGAGCATGTTCCCCAGTATGGTTTGGGTACGGTGCTGTCCTATGCACAGCTTAATACCGATTTTATCTACTTGCACAGTCTGTTCACCGGGCAGCTGGCTGAGTCCCTGCGGCGCTGGTCGGAGCAGATTGAGTACAGCAGGGAAAATGTCCAGCTCCTCTTGGAAATCCTGGCGTAATAAAGAGCAGTAGACAGCAATTTTGAAAAATGAGGATGGAAAAAATGAAGCGGAGAACATTTATTGCCGGAAGTGCCGGGGTGCTTGCCCTGCTGGCCGGTGGAATTTTTCTGGGCAAAGGAACACTGTACCGCAAGGCTGCCAATAGTATGCGGTCCCTTACCGGGGATTTGGATGTCCAGTTCCTGCGGCAGCTGATTACGGCTGATTCGGGCAGGAGCCGGACCATTATGTGGCAGGCACAGAAGCCCTTAAAAAATCCCGGTATCGAATACCGCCGACAAGGAGGAACGGAAACCTGGCAAATCCCTGCCCAGGAGGATTTTTTCACCGATGATGGGGTGAAAAACAACCAGTATCTGGCTAGGATTCAAGATCTGGAAGCCGATGCGGATTATGAATACCGGGTGGTGGCTGAGGATGATGCCACCAGCTGGCATCCCTTGCATACAGCGGGGAAAGGAGCTTTTAGCTGCCTGATTTTTCCCGATTCCCAGTCCAGTGATTACAGCGATTGGGAAAATCTGGCGCAAAATGCAGCCCAACGGAATCCCGAGGCGGCCTTTTTCATCAACATGGGGGATATCGTGGACAATGGGGAGGACCATACTCAATGGCAGGCCTGGTTTCATGGGGTTGACGGCCTGATTGACCGCATTCCCTTTGTTCCTCTGATGGGCAATCACGAAACCTACGACCAGAATTGGAAAGTACGGCTGCCAGAAGCCTATCTGCATTATTTTGTGGTGCCGGAAAACAACAGCAACAGCTTTAATCGCTATTATTATTCCTTTGATTATGGCCCCGTACATTTTATCGTACTCAACAGCCAATGGGATGAGACGGAGGAATTTAAGCCGGGACTCCTGGCTGAACAGCTAACCTGGCTGCGGAAGGATGCCAGTCAAAGCCAGGCTCCCTGGAAGATTGTCCTGGTGCATAAGGATGTGTTGCAATACCGTATCCATAAGCGCCCAGAACGGCAGGAGGGGATTTCGGATCTGGGCAGAGCCTTTATGCCCCTCTTTGATGAATTAGGTGTGGATATTGTCTTTACGGCCCATTTGCATACCTATCGCAACCGGGGCCATATCCGGAATTTCCAACGGGATAACCAAGGCCCACTCTACATCCTCACCGGCGTAGCCGGCAATGTCCGTTATCCAGGACTATGGATTGACCACCAGTTGGATGAGGTGGTGGCTCCCCAGCCGGAAACGGATAATTATCTCACCATGACGGTTACGGAGCAGGAAATCACGGTAAAATGCTTCCTGCCGGATGGGCAGCAGATTGACCAGGTGGCGGTGAAAAAATAGCGGAATAGGCACCTATCTTAACCATAAAAAGCGGCTCGTTGACGGATAAAAAGTCAACGAGCCGCTTTTGTCTATAGATTTACCAATAACCCAGGAATTTCCACCAAACACCGCCGATGCCCAGCCAAATGATGATGTGCAGCAAGGATACACCGAAGCCGATGATCCACCAGGTTTTCTGGCAGACATAGCCGGAACCGAAGTAGACCGGAGCAGGGCCGGTACCGAAGTGGGTCAGACAGCCACAGATATTGGCTGCAATGGCCACTACAAAAGCGGAAATAAAGGGGGGGGCACCAGCAGCCGCGCCCAGCGTAATCAAAGCTGCGTACATACTGGTCACATGCGCACTCATGCTGGCAAAGAAGTAATGGGTATACAAGTAAATGACAAAGGCCAGAACCACTGCGGTGAGCATGCTTACTCCCACCATCCAGCCTTCCAGAATATGGGCAAACCAGGGAATAAAGCCCAAGCGATTCAGATAATCGCTCATAATGATAACACCGCCTACCCAAATGAGGGTATCCCAGGCTTTGCGTTCACCAGTAACATCGCTCCATTTGAGTACACGAGAGGCCAGGAGGATGGCCAGTCCCATGAAGGCGATAAGGGTGGTGCCTAAATGGGTAATGCTGGCGGTAGCCCAAAGGGTCAGCAGCATGATGAATACGGCCAGCAGAATCTTTTCGGAACGGGACATGGGCCCCATGGCTTCCAGTTCTTTATTGGCCAGTTCCTGCGCTTCCGGTGTGCGTTTGATTTCAGGGGGATATAATTTGAACAGCACATAGGGAATGAGCAACAGGGCGCAAAAACCGGGGACACAGGCAGCCACAAACCATTGTATCCAGGTAATCTCAATGCCGAATACTTTTTTAGATAATTCCACGGCAATGGGATTGCCCACCATAGCGGTCAAGAACATAGCCGAAATTACCAGATCGATATGGAAGATACTGGTTACCAGATAGGCGCCAATCTTACGGGGGCTCTTTTCCGGGTCAGAGCCGAAGGCTTCGGCCAGACTGCGGACAATCGGATAGATAAGACCGCCGGCACGGGCGGAGTTCGATGGAATTGCGGGGCCAATGATAATATCGCTGAGTGCGATAGAATAGACGAGTTTTAAGCTGCTGTTGCCGAAAGCCCGCATAGCTAAATAGGCGATACGGCGTCCTAAGCCAGTCAGGATAAAGGCTCTGGCCAGCAGAAAGGCGGAAACGATAAGCCAAACGGTATTGCCGCTGAAAGCCGATAACACCTGTTTGAAACTCATGGCTCCGGACAGGGCACAGAGAACCAGGGCGATAAAGGCTACCGTTCCCAGCTCTACCGGCTGCAGGATAAACCCTACGACTGTGCCTAAGAAAATGGTAAATAGGTACCATGCATTGACGGATAAGCCGTCAGGTACGGGGATTACCCAGCCGGAAAAGGTAATCGCCAGGGTGATTAGGGCACTAAGGCATTTTCCTTGTGTAGATGACATAGACATTCGCTGACACTCCCCTTAGTGATTAATTGAATTAGCTTATGTATTGATACGTCAAATTTATCTTTATTAAAGCGTATTTTGCGTGAGTTGTAAAAGTTCTATTTTTCACGATTGCCCATTCCATTTTGGAATGGGCAATCGTGAAATATCAGCGCAGGTACATGTCCAGTAGTTTTTTAATTGCCTGGGTGAGTTCTGTTGCCGTATGGCGGCGGCTGCGGGCGCAGTCGGCTGCCATGCGGCCGCAGACGAAACATTTACGGGGATGGGGACGGGATAATTTCTTCCCTGCAGGCGTCAGCACATCAATATCCATCAATCGCCCCAGAGAATGCTTTTCTTCAATTTCGGTCATCATTTCTTTGAGGATGACCGCGTCACCGGCACAGGCCAAAAGACATTCATCCCCGGTGGCTGCATGGTGTTCCAGCTTTTGGACGATGGCTATTTCCTTTAGCGCCAGCTGCTGTTCGATGGCAGCCAGCCCCTGGGCAAAGAGGTTTTGCAGCCGGGGAGAGGTCTTTATCTCTCCGGGAATATTTAACGTAAAGGATATCAGGGGTAATCCATATTGCTTTAGCAGCAGCTCCTGGGTCTTTGCCCGGGCTTCACGTGCTGCCAGCATTTCCGGTAAGGTTATCTTTTGCATGGCAAGCTCCCTTCTCAGTGATGAACGACTTCCTGGGCTTGGACTAATTTTTCCAGGATAGGCTGGGCGGCGGCGGTTTTGAGGAAATTCAATGAAGCTGTCGGCAATAGAGCCGTTAGTTTTTTCCATAAATCTTCCTGGAAGGGTTGAGGACTTTGAAGCAGCTGGCGAACCTGGGAGGCACTTATGGGAACGCCGTCCTGTTTCTTACGCGGAATCACATGCAGGTTAATGCCCAAAGGGGGGAGTTCCTGTTGCAGGGCAGTATTATAAAGGGCGGTAACTTCACTAAAGGGTTCAGCGCCTACATAGCGATGTTTTATCTGCAGCGCCGCAGCGATGCGGGCGAACAACTGGCAGTCCAAAGCTGCATGTGTTCTGCTGATCAGAGAACTTTCCTTGAGAAAGTAACCCGGGAAGGTGGCACTGCTGATCAGATAACTGCCGGTATCATGGAGAATCACGTTGGGAAGGTCCTTGATGGCAGCTGTAACAATCTGGCGGCGGTCTGCATAGGGAAAGAAACTCAAGTCTTCCCGGACCAGGAAAATATGCAGGAGAGGAGTATTGGCTGCGGCCGTATGAATAAGATGCAAATGCCCTTTGGTGAGCGGATTGGCATTGAGGACAATAGCCGCGGCAGATGCTGGCCACTTATGGTCGGGAAAAACAGCTGCCGTCTCCTGCTGCAGCTGTTGCAGATAGCGGGTAAGCCCCTGGGCATCATTTTCCATAAAGACCAGTTTTTCGCCAACCCGGGCTATTTCGTAAAAGCCAAGGGTACCGAAAAAGGCTGCGCTTTGGGGCTTGGTGCAAAGGTAGAGGGAAAAATAACCCCGGCTCTGTTCCACCTCCAATAGATGGGTAACAATGGTGTTCAACAGGCCTTCACCCTGGTGTTCCCTGCTGACAGCAAAACAGCGCAGACTGTTGTGGAATGCGCTGCCCGTGGCAATCAGTTCTCCCTGGTCGTTGAATATACCACAGCTATAGTCCAGATTCTTATCCCGTTGTAAGCCCTCCTGAGCCAGGAGTTTTTCAACTTGAGCCATTCCCTGCTGGTCACTGGCATAAATCGTACTTACTTCATACATGATCATTCTGTCCTTTCTGCCATTTCTCTTCGTGCTGGCGGATGCAGTCTATAAACGTGCAAACCTGAGGCAGTTCAAGGGCCTGGGGGGTGAATAACAGATAGGTGGAGCGCATTAATGGCTCGCCGTTGGCAAAGAACAATGGGCGGCGTTCCCCCTTGAAGTCCTTTAGGCAAATTTCCGGCACAATTCCCCAGCCAAGGCCCCGCTCTACCATGGTGACACAGGTACTGGTACTATTGACCTGGATGCGCCGCTTTGAGGAGCGGATCTTATTTTCCCGCAGCCATTGGGTGATTTCCCGCTCCATGTCCACATCCGCCTGGCGGTTGATCTGAGGAAGTTCCTGCAATGGCCGTCCCGCATCCTGCGGGCCGACGATGGCACATACCCGTTCCCGTTCCAAAAGAATCCGCTGGCCCCGCCATTCGCTGTGTTCGCCCCGCAGGATAGCCACGTCGATTTGCCCGCCTAAAAGCATGGAATAAATCTTTTGACTGTTGGCTGTAATGATCTGTGTGTCCACAGCGGGGTACAGCTGATTGTAATCGGCCAGCTGATCGGCCAGACGGTACATGGCATAATTGATGGAAATACCTGCCCGCAGCGTTCCCGCCACCGTTCCGCTTACGGTGACGAGGTTCTGCTGCATGAGTTCCAATTCATGGATGATATGCCCGGTATGCTGCAGGACGATTTCCCCTGCCGGTGTGAGGGTAATGCCCTGGCGGGAGCGCAGGAATAGCGTAACCCCCAGTTCCCGTTCCATCTGCCGGATACGCTTGGATACAGAGGACTGTGTGATGTAGAGTTCATCAGCGGCATGGGTAATATTGCGTGTCCTGCCCAAGACGCTGAGCAATTGGAAATCTTGTACGTCCATATTTGGCCTCACTCTTTCTTTATTCCAATGAGTTATTAAATATTATTATATCTAGTCTTTTTGGTAATGGCAAATAGGATTTATTCTTTTGAAATAAGATAGTTATTTCGTTATACGATTCCTTAATGGAATGGATAAATATAAAAAAGAGCCATTTTACAAAGTGTTCATTTAGGCGTTTAATAGAGTTAAGATACGTCAAAATAAGCAACTGATATTGTTTACAAGTGAAAGGAAGCGAAGGTTATGGAAATAAAGAAACCTGCCTTAGCGGGAACCCTGGAGAGCAGCGATGCTCAGGTTACGGTTCTGCCGGGAGACAATGGCATTGAACTGACCTTGGAGAGCACCGTCATGAATCAGTACGGACGGCAGATCAAGGCCACGGTGCTGGCTGTTTTGGAGCGGCTGGAGGTCCGAAATTGCCGGATAAAAGTAATCGATAAAGGGGCTTTGGATTGTACCTTAAAGGCCCGGGTTGAATGCGCTGTATTCCGCAGCAATGACAAGGCTGCGGCTAATGTTCCCTGGGGAGGTGTGATCGCATGATTCCACGTCCAAGACCAAAGAGATTTCGCTTGCGTCGTACAATGATGTTCATGAATGCCCAAAAGCCGGGCCTGATTAAGGATGCTTATATCTATGGATTAGACAGCATCATGCTGGATCTGGAAGATGCTGTGGCGGAAAATCAGAAGGATGCGGCCCGCTTCTCCCTTTATCATGCCTTAAAGAGCATAGATTATGGCGATACAGAGGTTATTGTACGCATCAATGGTTTGGATACGCCCCATTGGCAGGAAGATATCCGTGTCTGTGTAGCCGGCGGTGCTGATGGTATCCGTATCGCAAAATGTGAAAGCGCAGAAGATGTAAAGACCGTCGAAAAACATGTGCTGGAGGCGGAACGGGAGTTTGGGGTAGAAGAAGGGCGGACCCTGCTGATGGCAGCCTTGGAAAGCCCCAAAGGCATCCTCAATGCCTACGAAATCTGCACGGCTTCGGATCGTCTTTTCGGTGTGGCAATTTCCGGTGGTGATTTCCGCAAGAGTATGCATGTGCGGCCGGTTCCCAGTGGTGTGGAAATCAACACGGCCCGCAGCATGATGCTGCTGGCAGCCAGAGCTGCAGGCGTGCAGTGCTTTGATACGGTATTTACCAATTTGGATGATGAAGAGGGCTTTGAGGCAGAAGTCCGCTTGAATCATGAAATGGGCTTTGATGGCAAGAGCTTGATTAATCCGCGGCAGATTGCTTATGTCCATAAGACCTTTGCCCCGACGCCTAAGGAAATCGCTACAGCTGAAACTTATGTACGCACTTATGAAGAGCAGTCAAAACAAGGTGTGGGCGTCTATACCGTCAATGGAAAAATGGTCGATATTGCCTTTATCAAGGATGCCAGCCGCATTATCGAACTGGCAAAGGCCTGTGGCGTATATCATGGCGATTTATAAAGGGAGGTTATGGGCGTGCTTAATGCAGTAGGTAGAGATATTCCTGATGAATTGCTGAAATCAGGAAAAAAAGTATATCAGGGTAAGTTCAGTTTGGATGGAGAGTCTTTCCGTAAGGCCGGACCTAAGGTAATTCGTCATGAACGCCCCCAGGAAAGCAAAGTCCTGGGCAGTATTCGTGAAGCCTGTGAAAAATGCGGTGCACATGATGGCATGACGGTCTCTTTCCATCATGCTTTCCGCAATGGTGACTATGTAACCAGTATGGTCATGAAGGTGCTGGTGGAAGAAATGGGGCTGAAGGATCTGACGGTAGCCACTACCTCCCTGGGTTCAGCCCAGGATCTTCTGGCTGACTATATCGAGCAGGGCAAGATTATCGGTATTCAATCCTCTGGCGTCCGTGGCCGTATAGGGGAAGTCATTTCCGCGGGCAAGCTTAAGACGCCGGCTATTATCCGCAGTCATGGCGGCCGTCCCCGGGCCATTGAGATGGGGGAGGTACATATCGATATCTCCTTTATCGCGGCCTCTTCAGCAGATGATTACGGCAATGCTAAGGGAACAGGCGGTAAACATAATTGCGGTGCTATGGGCTATGCCGTGGCCGATTCCCATTATGCAGACCATGTAGTGGTCATCACCGATACCCTGGTGGAATTTCCAAATATGCCTGCACCTATTTCATCCATTGATGTGGATGCTGTGGTCGTGGTGGATAGGATTGGTGACCCGGCCAAGATTGGGACCAAAGAGGCTCGGATTACCCAGGATCCCCGCAATCTGATGATGGCAGAAAACTGTGCCCGTGTCATTGCCTCCACCCCTTATTTTAAGGATGGTTTTTCTTTCCAAACCGGTGTAGGCGGTCCTTCTTTGGCGGTTAACCGCTTTTTGGAAGATTATATGGTGGAAAAAAACATTAAGATGGGCTTTGCATTAGGCGGTATGTGCGGCAATATCTGCAACCTCATGGATAAGGGGCTGGTGGGTAAACTGCTGGATACGCAGGATTTTGATACGACCGCCATTGAACATCTGGCTGCACATCCCGATAAGCATCTGGAGATATCCACCAGTGAATATGCCAGCGCAGCCAATAAGGGCGCTTATGTCAATAAACTGGACTTTGTGGTACTGGCTGCCTTGGAAGTGGATACGGATTTCAATGTCAACGTATTGACCGGTTCCGATGGTGTATTGCGCGGTGCCCCGGGCGGTCATCCGGATACGGCTGCTGGCAGCAAATGCTGCATCATTGTTACCCCGCTTATCCGTGGCCGCATGGCTACCGTTTGTAAGCATGTAGTCACCGTTACTACGCCCGGCGATTGTGTAGATGTACTGGTAACGGATTATGGTATTGCCGTCAATCCCCGTCGTCAGGATCTGATTGACTGCCTGGATAAGGCCGGCATTGAACATGTAACCATCGAGAGCCTGCAGGAAAAGGCTTATAGCCTGGTGGGCACCCCGGATGACCTGGAATGGGAAGATAAGGTAATTGCTGTGCTGGAAGCCCGGGATGGTTCAATCCTAGATGTGGTACGGAAGATTAAACCGTTAACGCTATGAGTATGATCAGGCAGGAAAGAATTGGGGCACTGGCAGTGGAGGCCATGCTCTATGAAGTATCGGCTTCTCCCAAGCCGGGCCTGGTAGACCGGCATAATAATGGTGCGCACCATGACATGGATTTCTTTACCTTCATGTCTTCTGCAGCAGCCCTGCGCGGGTATTTCGATGTCTGTGCCGCCATTGGCAGCAATGCGGGCACAGATGATGTCCCCAGCTTCTTGCCTGCATTGCAACAGGCTGGTCAAAAGGCGGAAGAGGATATGTTTGCCATGACCAGTGGAATCAATACCCACAAGGGCCTGATTTTCAGCCTGGGAATTTTGTCTGCCTGTACTGGCTATATAGCGGCACGTAAGCAGGCGCTGACAGTAGATCAAATCTGCAAGGCGGCAGCTGCACTCTGTAAGGGAATATGCCAAAAGGCTTATGGGAGCCTGTCTGCTAAGCCGGAAGGACAACGTACCAAAGGGGAAAAGATGTATTTGCGTTATGGTGTCACTGGCGTACGGGGGGAAGCAGAAGCGGGGTTTCCCTCGGTACGGAATATTTCCCTGCCGGTATATCGTGCCTTGCGGCAAGCTGACGTGCTCCTCAATGATGCCTTAGTGGATACCCTGCTGGCGCTGATGGCCGGCATGGATGATACCAATATCTTAGGCCGTCATGATTGGCATACCTCAGAGCAGGTAAAAACCATGGCGCAAAAAGCTGCAGATCTGGGCGGCATGCAAACTCCAGCCGGTCAGGAGGCAATCCGGCAGCTGGATGAACGTTTTATCCAGGATTGGATCAGTCCGGGAGGTTCAGCTGACCTGTTGGCGGCTACGCATTTTCTCTATGAGATAGAAAGAGCGGAAGAATAGAGTAAGACTTCTCGGGGCAAAGGCCTGTGAAGCCGGCTGGATAAGAAAAAATTCCCTGTCCTTCAGCAATGAGGGCAGGGAATTTTTTATGCAGATTAAGGGGATAACCGTAAAATACGGCTGTAATCTTTATTCCGCGGTGGAGGAAAAGAGGATTAATCCGCCCTTTCGTTCATGACCGGTATGCCAGAGGATATCCAGGTCAAACCAACGCCATGTTCCATAGGTCACCGTCTTGACCATCATGGTATCACCAAAGGTTTCATAACCATTGAGAATATACCAGTGCCATACGTAATCTTCCATGTCGGGATGGTTGTGGAGCAGGGTCAGACAGGGAATCGGCCATCCTTCATCAATCTGCTGCCGGATGATGTTTTTTGTTGCGGTAAGGCTTTTATGCCCATCCCATGGATTTAAGGCCAGGGAGGCAGAGCCGCGCTCCTGCAAGAATTTGGTATAGCCATCAATGTAAATATCCAGCCGATCGATGCCGGTTTTACGTGGCTTGAGGTAAGGTTCCATCACGTAGGCAAAATCCACATAATCGGCTTTGGATACAGCAGTTTTGTCGTGGGGATATAAGCCCGTCATTCCTTTGTAGAGTTCCAGGTACAGACTACAGTCGCAAGCGGTGATGGCTGCACAGCCGCCAATATTCATCCAGCGGGTAGGGCACCACTCCTGGCTGCCGCCGTAAGCCGAGCCAACGGAAAAATGGGGTAATTCTTTCTTCATTGTGTCATCTCCGGGAAATACGCGTACTACCAATAGTGCTTTCAGTAAATGAAAGCCCAATATAGATATAGTATAGGTTATCTGGGGAAAGATGTCCATTCGGGATACAGCCATTTAGGGGACTGATGCTGTCTATGTGTCATTTACCAATGTAACTACAGATATTGCTTATTTCCGTGGGAAGAGCCTGTCTACGGACAGGGATAGCAACACACTCTTTGCCCGGGCCCGTTTTCAGTTTTGATAGCTGCTGATAAAGTATAGGCTCAGATTGCTGGGAAGCTGCTCTGCTGATTAGCGCGCAACAGGGCAATCTCCCAGGCATAGCCTGCCAAATCATTAGGTGTTTCCAGGATAAAGGGCAGTTCTCGCAAGGCAGGATGATTGATGACCCGGGTTAGGGCCTCAAGCCCGATACAACCTTCGCCGATGCGGGCATGACGGTCCTTATGGGCTCCGCAGGGATTTTGACTATCGTTTAAGTGAATAGCCTTGAGGCGGTCCAGACCGATGATGCGGTCAAATTCAGCCAGCACAGCCTCCAGATTATTGACGATATCGTACCCGCCATCCCAGACATGGCAGGTATCGAGGCAGACGCCCACCTTATCCTTTAGCTCCAGCTGTTCGATAATGCCCTGCAGTTCCGCAAAGGAACGGCCGATTTCCGTGCCCTTGCCCGCCATGGTTTCCAGAAGCACCGTGGTGGTCTGTGTGGGGAACATGCTCTGGTTCAGGACTGTGGCAATCTGCTTACTGCCTGTGGAAACGCCCTGTCCCACATGACTGCCCGGATGAAGGTTGTAGAAATTTCCCGGTGTATATTCCATGCGCTGCAGATCATCAGCCAGCATTTCCTGAGCAAAGGTTCGGATATTCTCCTTAGCCGAGCAAAGATTCATGGTGTAGGGGGCATGAGCCACCAATTTGACGAAATGCTGAGTGGCGGCAAATTCTAAAAAGGCCTGCACATCCTGGGCATCGATTTCTTTTGCTTTCCCACCCCGTGGATTGCGGGTAAAGAACGCAAAGGTATCCGCCCCTATGCGGGCTGCTTCTTTGCCCATGGCCAGATATCCCTTGGTGGATGAAAGATGACAACCGATATGCAACATGATGTTATAACCTCCTGAAAGACAAACGAATCGGAAAAGGGGAGCTGTGGACTGCACAGCTCTTTTTTTGTCCAAATTTCTTTTTGTTAATTATATTTTAATATCTATGGATTATAATCCAATAGGTTCGGCAAATTTATCTCGCTTTTGAAGACAGAGGAGAACTTATTATATGGAAAATTGGATAACACTAATCATCCCGGGATTTTTTTTCTTGATGGGTCTGTTGTTTTTCAGCCTGTCTGTAATTTTACACAAAAAACACTTGCAAAAATTCGCTCAGTACAGTGCTGAAACCAAGGCCGTTCTCACCGAATGGCATCATCATACATCCAGCTATAGAGCCGGCGTTACCGGTTGGAATCCCGTATTCGCTTACGATGTAGGGCAGGAGCATTATGAACGGGAAGAACCCATCGTCTATCCCTGCAAAGGCGAAGAAGGAATAGAGGTTGTCCTTCATTATCTGCCGGGGAAGCCCTATAAGTTTTACTCGAACCAGGCAATCTATTTAAGACAGACCAGAATCTTTAAGCTTGCCGGCTATGTGGGCATGGGCTTGGCCCTATTGCTTTTTGCCCTGCTCAATATCGCTCTCTAACAACAGTGCTTATTGGAAATGATAACCATTACATTATTATTTCCGAAAAAGCAGGAATCGGACCAGCGCAGCGAGAAGTACATAGCAAAATGGGAAGGTAACTTGGCCATGACCAAGGGAATTAAGATGCTTTCTCCTATTGTAACAGAAAATGGCTGGTATTTTTCTATTTTCTTTGTAATAGCCTCCATAATGCTGCGTATATATATACGTTGAATAGAGTATGACAACATTCATGAGGATATAGAGAAGGGAATGTGAAGCAAAAATGAGCAAAAGGAACGAAATTGACGGCCTGGATTTTGCTGTAAGTGACATACTGGATCTGGATGAACTGCTGGTATCCTATATTCAGGATCCTGTGACCTGGGATTTCCGGGATGATAGCGATGTATCAGATTATCATTGGATGGATTGGGATGGTCAGGAAATTTTCCTAGGTGGTGCTGATGTCTCCGATGGCCTGGAGCTTTTCTAAGATCGATATTTTCACTATCTGTTCCATTGTGGTAGAACCCTGCCGGCAAAGATGAGCCGGCAGGGTTTTTCGTATGAGAAATTTGGCAGATAAGTTTTCTTTCCATGATATCGAAGAAGATAATTGACAAGGCTGGATAATGGTCTTATAATATCAGTACTGAAAATGAATAAATGGGTACTATAAGGAGCAATAAAGTATGATAGAAACAAAGGTGCTGGATGCAGCCTGGGAAGAAGCAAAAATCCGTTCCCTGCGATTTACCATGTCTGATGTTACCAGGCGGCTGCGGATGAGCAAATCCTCCTTGTATAAGTTGGTGCCGTCGAAGGATGAATTGATTCATGATATGTTATCCCTGGCTATCGAACGTTTCAATCAGGAGGAAAAACAACTGCTTTCCGGCGACCTGTCAACCCGCGAGCAGATCAATCGCTTCATCAAGGCCTATCTTTCGATGATGAAACCAATGATGACCGCAGGATTTCTGGAAGATTTGCAGCTGTCCTATCCGGAAGAATACAAGCGCTGGGAGGATTTCTACGCGGAAAAGGTAGCCCATTGTATCGATATCTTACGTTCCGGAGTGGAAAAAGGGATCTTACGGCCCTTTAACCTGGCTGTAGTGCAGCAGTGTCTGTATACTTCAGCCACGGCGTTGACGGATAGCAGTTTCCTCAAACGCAATAATCTTACCTATGAGAAGGCCATTACCGATTTGGAAGAAATATTGTTTTGCGGCCTGCTCCGTTAGCCGAAAAGTGAATCCATAAACCAGGAGATTATTATGCTCCTGGCAAATTTTTGCCCGTTGTAGTACCTAAAAACACAAAATAAGTACTGGAGGAATTAACATGGGAAAGCAATTGCGTCGTTATCGCAGGGAATGGAAACTGATGGTATTTGCCCTAGTCATTTTGACCGGGCTGGGAATCTTTTTTTGGCAAAGCAATAAAGCCAAGGCAGATACGCCAGGCAATTGGGGAATGTCCGATGCCAAGGAGAGTAATGTGAATTCCAAGATTGCCGGCCGAGTGGTAGAACTGTGTGTGCAGGAAGGGGATTATGTAGAAAAAGGTCAGGTCCTTGCCCGGATCGATACGGATTCCCTGGAACCGCAGCAACGTCAATCCCAGGCTGCCCTGGCGGCACAATATGCGCAGTTAAGGCAGGTCATGATATCATCGGCAGGTACTGCCGGCCAGCTGGAGGCAGCCTTGCAAGCGGCGGAGGCCAAGAAGGTACAGGCCGATAGTGCCCGGAAACTGGCCGCGAAAGACGCTTCCCGGTATCAGCAGTTATTGACTGCCAATGCCGTGTCCGCCCAGACCTATGACACCTATAAGACTCAGCTGGAACAGGCCGATGCCCTTTGCAGGGCCGCAGAGTCTGAAGTGGAAAGTGCCCGGGCAGCTCTCTTGAACAATCAGGCCAATCAGGCGGCGCAGGAGGCGGCCCAAAAGCAGGCAGACGCATTGCAGGGGCAGTTGGACAGTGTAGAGGTCAATCTGGGCGAAACCGAGATTCGAGCCCCCTATGCCGGCATAATTACACAAAAATATGTGGAAGAAGGGGATCTGATTTCCACATCGGTACCCCTGTATGCTATTCAGGATCCCCGAGATAACTGGGTGGATTTCAAGATAAAGGAGACGGAGCTGAATAAGTTCCATGTGGGAGATTCGGTGGCGCTCCTGGGCCGGGACAATAAAACCCGTATTACCGGAACCGTAGAAAGCATTCGGCGCAAGGCCGATTTTGCTGTACAGAAAGCCACCAGCGAGCGGGGGGATACCGATGTCATGGCCTTTAACGTGAAGGTTCGCTTAAATGATGATACCGTATGGCCAGGCATGCGCTTTCGCCTGGCAGAATAGGAGTAAAGGGTGAAAAGTTTTGGGAAGGAAGTCCGGCAGGAAATCAAAATGCTCTTTAGCGTTCACCGCCGCACAGCGGTGATCATTCTGGCACTGCCCCTAGGTTATACCCTGCTTTTCGGCAGCATCTTTTCCGGCAATACGTTGACGGATGTGCCCATTCTCGTCTGTAACAAGGATGAAGGGCCTTTGGGACGTAAATTGATTCAGGATTTAAGGAATGCGCCGGAGATTCAGGTGATGGAAGAGCTGCTGGAGGATGACGATGTACCACTTGCCATGCAGCAAAAGGAGGCAGCAGGTACCGTGGTGATACCAAAAGATTTCACCCGGAGCCTGAATTCAGGGAAAAGCATTAGTGTCGAGGTGTTGATCGACAATACCAACACCGGCCGCGGCGGGGCAGTCAATAAAGCGCTGCAGGCCGTTACTGCCACCTGGGACGCAGAGTATATCGCCCAAAACAGGCTTGCCGCAGGCTGGTTGCAAGCATCCGCTACGGGGCAGCTTTCCATGGCTGTCCGGGTGATGGGTAATCCCACCGGTGGATATGAGGATTTTTTCCTGGTCCCCTTGATTCTCCATGCCATGCAGATTGCCTGCGTATTTTCCCTGGGTCCATCGCTGGTACTGGAACGCAAGCGGCGCAGGCAGAAACTTGCGGCCAGGTCCTGGCACTGTCTGCTGGCAAAAGTCATCGTCTATGGCCTGCTAGCTATGGCGTCCTTAAGTTTCTGCCTGGGGATGGGAGGAGAGTTTTTCCAATTGATGAATCATGGTGCCTTATGGAAATTACTATGCCTCATGATTGCATTCCTGTGGGCTGTGTTATCGCTGGCCCTTTGCGTGGGGGCCTGGGTGCGCAAGGCGGATCAGGCGGTCAGCTACCCCCTGTTTTACATCATGCCCTCCGTCCTGTTCACCGGTGCTTTCTGGCCCAGGTATTCCATGGATAGCATCAGTCTGCTGATTTCTTATTTGGTTCCCATTGGCTATATCGTGGATGATTTTCGCTCACTGCTGGTTATTGGAACTGCTCCGGGCTGGGGGCATCATGCACTGTTATTGCTGCTCTATGGGGGAATCCTGCTTTGCTTAGCAGTGAAAGGACTAAAAAAAGACAGAAGGGAATACCATGGATATATTGAAGCGAGAACTGAAGATACTTCTGCATGAACGCAGGATTGTCCTGTTTGTCCTAATGGCAGCTGCCACTGCCTATGCCTTGCTGATTGGCAACCTGTATAGCGGACAGTCTGTCCAGAAGATTCCGGTGATGGTCTGTGACCGGGATGAGTCCGCCTTAAGCCGCCAGTTGATTGCAGATATTTCCATGACGGATCAGTACGATTTTCAGGGCATGCTAACGGATGAAGCAGCAGTGGATCTGGCCTTGCGGGAAAAGCGGGCCACGGCGGTATTTCTCATCCCGGAAGATTTTTCCACCCAGTTTTACAAGGGAGGAACGCCTACCATCTGTTTCCTGCAAAATGGCACAAACGTATTGGAAAATGGCTATGCCAGCCTGCCGGCACAGCTTTTGGCAGCGAAATGGACGGCTGCATATCGGAGTCTGCAAAATGTACGGCAAGCTACACCGGAACTTACGCCGGTAACTGTGGGGCTGGACCTGCGCTATACCGGCAATACTGCCCAAAGTTACCTGCTGTTCTATATTTACGGTGTAATTCTTGTGGCAGCGCAGCTTAGCGTTACCCTTAGCTATGGGCTTTCCATTCAGGGAGATGCCGGCGGAGAATACTTTTCCCGCAAAGGCATTCCCCGCGTGATGGCAATAAAAATCATCCTTTATTGGGTAATGAGTACCCTGGCACTTTTAGACGGTATTTCGCTGCTGCTGTTGCTTTTTGCCATTCCCATGAAGGGCAGCATCCTGCAAACGGTGCTCCTGCTCAGTCTTTTTCTGCTGGCGGTGGAGAACCTGGCGGGATTGTTGGCGTTGTATTTCCGCACAAAGCTGGCGCTGGTACAATGTCTGGTATTTATTGCTTTGCCGTCCTTCCTCATGGCCGGCTACATTTGGCCCCAGGAAGCAACCCTGCAGATTGTACAGTGGATTACGTATTTGTTGCCGGTACATTACGCGGCATTGGATTTTCGCCAGTTGGCGCTGACTGGTTTACCCACGGCAAACTATAGCCAGCACCTGCTTATTCTGCTCCTGATGAGTTTAGGCGGCATGGCAGGAACCTTTGGCTGGCTTTGCCGCCGTCAGCGCCCAAGGGCTGATAAAGCTTAGAAGGATAGTTCATTTTCATTATCGATAACCTTTCCCTGATGGCGTTATGGCGTTATAATGTAGACATTGATTGCAGAAATAACGCAGGGGGGATCAGGGATGCAATATGTTTGTATCGATATTGGTGGTACGGCCATCAAATATGCCATGCTGACGGAAAAAGGCGAAATCATGACCCAAGGACAAAAACTGACCAGGGTGGAGGAGGATGGCAGTGGTGATATTCCCAAAAAGATTGCTGCCATCACAGCGGATTTGCAGCAGGAATGCGGACCAGCCGCCGGTGTAGCCGTCTGCTCCCCGGGACTCATCGATGCGGACAGGGGAGAGGTTATCTTTGCTGGCCCTAATTTCCCGGGATACAGCGGCATGAAGCTTCAAGCCGCCATCGAGAATTTGACGAACTTACCCTGTACGGTAGAAAACGACGTAAACGCTGCCGGCTTAGGGGAAAGCTGGCTGGGTGCCGGCAAGGGCGCAAAGAGTGCGTTCTGTGTCTTTGTGGGGACAGGAATAGGCGGCGCGCTGATCCTGGATGGTCATCTGGTTCATGGAGCTTCCGCAGCCGCCGGTGAAATTGGTTTTTTGCCCTTGGCCGATGGCGCCCTGGAGCGTCTGGCCAGTATGCCTGTGCTGTTACGGCAGACCGGCGCAGCCACAGGGGAGGAGGTCTTTCAGCGGATGGCAGAAGGTGATGAAACGGCCCTGACAGCACTGGAGGAAATGACCAGGAAAATAGCCTGTGGCTTGGCGCAGATCTGTTGCGTCGTAAATCCGGAGGTATTGATCATGGGGGGAGCTGTAATGACTCAGCAGAAATTTTTCGCTCCACGGCTCAAGCGTCATCTTCAGGAGCTGCTGCCAAAGGCGCTGCTCAGTCATACCCGCATTGCCTTTGCTCAGCTGGGGACAGCAGCAGGCTTTACCGGCGCTTTGCGCCACTTCCTGCAAAGGCACCCCTGACTTGCTCCCCTTAGGGATTCTGTGTTATGCTGGATAGGATTGCATAGGAAGGTTGGAAATCGCGATGAAACAATGTATGGATGCCGATAATCTTCATCGGCGCTTAAATAAGATTATGGGGCAGGTACAGGCCATCAGCCGCATGGTGGATGAAGATGTGCCCTGTGAAGATGTACTGAGCCAGATCAACGCCGCCAAATCCGCCCTGCACCGTTGCGGGCAAATCGTGTTGGAGGGACATATCCAGCACTGTGTACGGGATGGCATTGAACACGGTGATGCGGATAAAACCATTGAAAGCTTTACCAAAGCCGTAGAACGCTTTGCCAATATGAAGTAGGGGCGTTAAAATCTATACGAAAATGGAAATTCCTCCGATAAGACAGAAAAAGAGTCTGGTCATCACGGGGGAATTTTTTTGTGGAGAGATGAGGGTTGGGAATAGGTAAAATTCTTCAGCTTAATTTTACAGAAAAATTATACGATTCTACCTAAAGTCATATTAAGGTCACATTGAGGCAGTATACTTATGAAAGGTACATATAGATGTGTGATTATTGCCAGCAACAAGGGGGATTGTATCATGACAAAGGCAGAAATCAAGGAAAAGGTCAAGGAGCTTATTGCGGCACCAAGCTGCTATGCCGGACTGAAAGCGGTAGCGGAAGAATGGCTGCAAAAAGAAGAGTGCAAAGCTTATCGATGAACTGGAAGCAGATGTAGAGCCTATCGAAAACGTAATCAGCCTCTTTCGTTCTGAAGCAGGCATAAAGATGGTCGGAGCAGAAACTGCAGCACAGATGGTGGCCCATTTTGAAGAGGTCAAAGCTGCTGGCGGCAAATGGTGTGATTGTCCAGCTTGTCAGATCGGCTTAGCAATTTTGGAAAATAAAAGCGTCTTACTGTAAAAGCGGTTTCCGATAGGGTTCACTATCTGCTGGTATGTTGTTTACGAAAGCCGAGGAAATATTCAACTGCCTGCAGGGAAATGGAACGCCCTTTATCGGCGTGATATCCTTTGGCAACGCTTATTATGGCGTGGCATTAACCGAGATGCAGGAGCGGGCTGCGAGCCAGGGATTTCAGGTCGCAGCCCTGGGAGCCTTTATCTCACGGCATACCATGACGACGGATCTTGGTGCTGGCCGTCCCGATGCAAAAGATGAAGCAATCATGATGGATTTTGGGCGCAAAGCCTATGCCAAAATCCTAAGCGGTGATTATGACCTGCATAAGCAGCCGAAGACAAATTGGTCTTCGTCGGAAGAAGCCAACAAGATCATCGCATTTCGGGAGACCAATAAAGATCCCTATTGTTTTCCTAAGGAATTTCGAGCGAAAAAAATATCAGATGATTGCATAAAATGCAAAACCTGCGTCCGAAACTGTCCTGTGGATGCCATTGACATTGAAACAAGAACCTTTGACCTTGACCGTTGTATTGGCTGCTATGGCTGCATAAACCGTTGTCCTAAGCATGCCATATCCCAGGACAGCCCAGAGGTAAAGGAATTTATGAAGGGTTTCGTGGAACACTTCATAAAGGAACGTTTGGAACCGGAGATTTTCCTCTAAAAAGCATAACTTTCCCTGAGTGGCCCTGTCGGGTCACTCTTTTTCTATGCGGATGATTTCATAATCTCCGCCTTTCATCGCTGCGCGGATTTCATCATCCGATACTTCTCTTGTCATGGATAGTAATGCTTCATCACGATGAAGGTTGACCACCGCAGCAGCCCCCTCCAGGGAATTGAGCATTTCCTCAACCCGAATCTTACAATGACCGCAGGTCATGCCCTTGATTTTGATGATTTTCTTGCCAATGATGGTTCCCTGCAGCTTCTTAGGGGGAGGAGCCACAACCCCGCCATCACCACCGCAGCAGCTGCCCTCGCCCTGCCAGTGTTTGACCACACCCTTAAGGGCAAAATATAAAGCCACGCCAAAAAACAGACCTACGATAATCGTCGGCATATTCATATCCATACCTCCAATGATTACGGTTATCAATAAAACTACAATCTTATTTATATACCCTGCAGCTAATCTTGTCAATGGAAATACCGCCATAGCTACAGCCGCTGTTGAAGGAATGCAGCTTAACATCAACCATATAGCCAATAGAGAAGACTTTTCGGCAATCCTATTTTAGTTGCAGGAACAAGGACAATGGGTTAAGATAAAAAGAAAAAGGGAATAACGGCCAATGTCATTTAGTTAAGGATAGAAAATGAAAAATTTTCATCCCACCTTGACTAAAAGCCGTTAAGTTAAGGCTGACATACGAAAAAGACACTAGAAATTCGGTAATCACCGATGCTCTAGTGTCTTTTTCGTTGTGTCGTGGAGTATTATTGCCTATTTCGCCCATGCCAAACGGCACAGGCTTGTACTGTGAAAAAAACCTATGCTACCCGATATATGAAATTGACCGCTGACTGATGCCTCAACTTGCGTTGGTCTGAACGCCCCTTACGGATTGGTTCTATGTAACGTAAGACTTCACTAATCAAAGAGATTGGTGCTTGGTTAAGCTTGCGTAAAAACTTCCTGCAGAGATAAGCCGACATAGCAAAATTGACCTGATATACATGTTTGTTGCCATCTGCTTGCACCACAACAGTACAGGCGGTTATCCTTTCGCTGAAATTATACATTACAAGCGAAGCATAAATCTCCTGCATGATGGAGCTGTCTTTGCGGGCATGGAAATTCACCATGCCGATAGCGTACTTCAAATCTCTGAAAGAGGTTTCGATACCCCAACGCATGTTATAGAGTTCCTTAATACGCTCTGCGGGGAAAGTAAATCTATCTAATGACGTAGCAATAGTCTCATATCTGTCTTCCGTTATCTTGAAGCGCACGATGCGGATAGTCATTTTATGTGGAGATTCAAAATCCCAAGTTCGTGAGGACTTGTTTTTCCCGAACTTAGATTTCCCGCTTATATATTTAGCTGTGCCATTACGGTAGTCAATCTTATCCTTGTTAGTTTGGGTGGTTCTAAGTTCAATGGTCACTTCAGTATCCAAGTCTTCCAGGGGAAGATTGTTGACTTCT